>JACQTG010000292.1 GCA_016210895.1 Acidobacteriota bacterium | reverse complement strand
GGCCGCCACCAGCCCGACGACATCGACCACCTCGGCAACCGCCGCGTGCGCTCCGTGGGCGAGCTGCTCGAAAACCAGTTCCGCATCGGCCTTGTGCGCATGGACCGCGCGATGAAGGAAAAGATGTCGGTCTACCAGGAAATCGCCACCGCCATGCCGCACGACCTGGTCAACGCCAAGCCGGTGATGGCCGCCATCCGCGAATTCTTCGGCAGCTCCCAGCTCTCCCAGTTCATGGACGAAACCAACCCGCTGTCGGAAATCACCCACAAGCGCCGGCTCTCGGCTTTGGGGCCGGGCGGCTTGAGCCGCGAGCGCGCCGGGTTCGAGGTCCGCGACGTCCACCCCACCCACTACGGCCGCATCTGCCCCATCGAGACTCCGGAAGGGCCGAATATCGGCCTCATCAGCTCGCTCTCCTGCTACGCCCGCATCAACGAGTTCGGCTTCATCGAAAGCCCCTATCGCAAGGTCAAGAACGGGCGCGTCATCGACTACGTCACCGTCACCAATGCCGGCGACACCGAGTTTAAGGTGGGCGAGCACGTCGAGCTCGAGCGCGTCGAGGAGGACAACGAGAAGCTCCCCACCAAGCGCCGCGCCGACTGTGAGCCCTACTGCTTCTACCTGACCGCCTACGAGGAAGACCGCTACGTGATCGCCCAGGCCAACGTGCCGCTCGACAGCCGCGCGCGCATCGTCCCTGACGTGGTGAACACCCGCCTGGGCGGCGCCACCGCGCTCAAGGCGCGCGAAGAGGTCGAGTACATTGATGTTTCCCCCAAGCAACTCGTCAGCGTCGCCGCCAGCCTCATCCCCTTCCTCGAGCACGACGACGCCAACCGCGCCTTGATGGGCTCGAACATGCAGCGCCAGGCCGTGCCCCTGCTGCGCGCCGAAGCGCCGCTGGTCGGCACCGGCATGGAGCGCGTGGCCGCGCGCGACTCGGGCGCCGTCGTGGTTTGCCGGCGCGACGGCATCGTCGAAGACGTCGACTCCGAGCGCATCATTGTCCGCGCCCTGGGCGACAGCTACGCGGGAACCATGTCGAGCGAGATCCACGCTGACATCTACCAACTCACCAAATTCAAACGCTCCAACCAGAACACCTGCATCAGCCAGAAACCCCTCGTGCGCCGCGGCCAGCGCGTCGCCAAGGGTGATATCCTGGCCGACGGGCCCTGCACAGACCGCGGCGAGTTGGCGCTCGGACGGAACATCCTGGTCGCCTTTCTCCCCTGGCGCGGCTACAACTTTGAAGCCGCCGTGCTGGTGAGCGAGAAGTTGGTGCGGGACGACTATTACACCTCGGTCCATATCGAAGAGTTCGACATCGAAGCCCGCGACACCAAGCTCGGCCCGGAGGAGACTACTCGCGACATCCCCAACGTAAACGAGAGTTTCCTGCGCAACCTGGACGAAAGCGGCATCATCCGCATTGGCGCCCCCGTCAAGCCGGGTGAGATCCTGGTCGGCAAGGTGACGCCCAAGGGGGAAACCCAGCTCACCCCGGAGGAGAAGCTGCTCCGCGCCATCTTCGGGGAGAAGGCGGGCGATGTGCGCGACGCCTCGCTCTATTGCCCGCCGGGGATCGAAGGTGTGATCGTCGACGTCAAGACGTTCTCCCGCAAGGGGGTCGAAAAAGACGAGCGCGCCAAGCAGATTGAAGCCGCGCAGATCGCGCGCCTCGAAAACAACCTCCGTGACCAGATCCGCGTGCTCGAAGACGAGCGCTTGAAGCGACTGGAGGAGCTGCTCAGCGGCCAGGAACTCCTCGCCGACCTCCACGACGAAAAAACCAACAAGCGCCTGATCACCAAGGGCACCGATCTCACCCGCGAAGTCCTGGCCAAGATTTCTACTCGTAACCTGAAGCGAATGAAACTCAAGGACCGCGAACTGCCCCTGGGCGAAAAACTCGACGAAATCGAAGAGATGACCTCGCGCCAGATCGACGTCCTGCGAAAGATCACCGACGAGAAGATCGCCAAGCTGCGCAAGGGCGATGAACTCTCCCCCGGCGTGATCAAGATGGTCAAGGTCTATATTGCGATGAAGCGCAAACTGTCCGTCGGCGACAAGATGGCCGGCCGCCACGGCAACAAGGGTGTGATCGCCAAGATTGTTCCCGAAGAGGATATGCCCTACCTGCCCGATGGCACTGCGGTCGAAATCATCTTGAACCCGCTCGGTGTCCCCTCGCGCATGAACGTCGGCCAAATCCTCGAAACCCACCTCGGCTGGGCCACCAAGGAGGTCGGTCGCAAGCTCGCCCTGCTCCTCAACGAGGAAACTCGCGCCGAGGGTGTGCGCAAGTACTTCCGCGAACTCTTCCGCGGCACTGCCCTCGCCCATCGTGTCGAGGCCATGCTGGAAGAAATGGACGACAAGGAAGTGCTCGCCCTGGCGGAAGACTGGTCGCCGGGTGTGCCGTTTGCCTCGCCGGTGTTCGACGGCGCTCGCGAGGCCGAAATCAAGCACCTGTTGAATGTTGCAGGCTTGCCGGAGTCGGGCAAAACCATCCTCTACGACGGTATGACCGGTGAGTCCTTCGCCCAAGAGGTCACCGTGGGCTACATCTACATGATGAAGCTCTCACACCTGGTCGACGACAAGATTCACGCCCGCTCCATCGGCCCCTACTCGCTCATCACCCAGCAGCCGCTCGGCGGCAAGGCGCAGTTTGGCGGCCAGCGCTTCGGCGAAATGGAAGTCTGGGCGCTCGAAGCCTACGGCGCTGCTCACATCCTGCAGGAGCTGCTCACCGCCAAGTCGGACGACGTCTACGGCCGCGCCAAAATCTACGAGGCCATCGTCAAGGGCGAGGCGGCCATTGAGCCTGGTGTGCCCGAGTCCTTCAACGTCCTGATCCGCGAGTTGCAGTCGCTCTGCCTCGACATCGAGCTGATGAAGCGCCAGAAGCAAGCCGAGAAGGTGGAGGCGTAGCGTCGGTGAAAGAGTTGTGCGAAATCGTTTACGGTCGCTCCCGGGAAACCGGGAAAGGGAGGTAGATCTTGTTTCGCAGCAGCCCGTATGACCGTGGGCATTTAGTTGCCGACTTCGACTGCATCCGCATCAGCCTGGCATCGCCGGAGAAGATCCGCTCCTGGTCGCACGGCGAAGTGACCAAGCCGGAGACGATCAACTACCGCACCTTCAAGCCGGAGCGCGACGGCCTGTTCTGCGCCCGCATCTTCGGCCCGGTGAACGACTGGGAGTGTCTCTGCGGCAAGTACAAACGGATGAAGCACCGGGGCGTGATCTGCGACAAGTGCGGCGTCGAGGTAACCCTGTCGAAAATCCGCCGCGAGCGCATGGGACACATCGAGCTAGCCGCCCCGGTCAGCCATGTCTGGTTCTTCAAGGGTGTGCCCTCGCGCATCGGGCACTTGCTCGATATCACCCTGCGCAACCTGGAGCGCATCCTCTACTTCGAATCCTACGTGGTTACGGACCCGGGCGACACCGACCTGAAGAAAGGCGATCTCCTGTCTGAGGAGGAGTATCGCGAAAAGCGCGAGGAGCACGGCCAGGGTTTCAAGGCCGGGATGGGCGCGGAAGCCATCAAGCTGCTGCTCAAGGAAGTCGACGCCAACAAGCTCGCCGACGAGCTGCGCAAGAAGATGAAGGCGGATCCGTCGCTGCAGAAGCGGCTACGCTACGCCAAGCGGTTGAAGGTGGTCGACGCCTTCCGCAAGTCGGGCAACAAGCCCGAGTGGATGATCCTGGACGTCATCCCGGTGCTGCCGCCGGAGTTGCGCCCGCTGGTACCGCTCGACGGTGGTCGCTTCGCCACCTCGGACCTGAACGACCTCTACCGGCGCGTCATCAACCGCAACAACCGCTTGAAGAAACTGATGGAATTGCGCGCCCCCGACGTCATCATCCGCAACGAAAAGCGGATGCTCCAGGAGGCTGTGGACGCGCTCTTCGACAACGGCCGCCGCGGGCGCGTGTTGCGCGGCGCCAACAACCGGCCGCTCAAGTCGCTTTCCGACACACTGAAAGGCAAGCAGGGCCGCTTTCGGCAGAATTTGCTCGGCAAGCGTGTGGACTACTCAGGCCGTTCGGTGATCGTGGTGGGCCCAGAACTCCGGCTGCACCAGTGCGGCCTGCCCAAGAGAATGGCCCTGGAGCTCTTTAAGCCCTTCGTTATGCACCGCCTCGTCGCCAAGGGCCTGGCTCACAACATCAAAAGCGCTAAGCGCATGGCGGAAAGGGTTAGACCCGAGGTGTGGGACGTGCTGGAGG
>JACQTG010000286.1 GCA_016210895.1 Acidobacteriota bacterium | reverse complement strand
GATGGCGGACGCACCCGGCGTCGTCTTGCCGCCGCGGGAGAAGATGAAATCGGAGATGGAAGCGCTCATCTACCACTTCAAGATCGTCACCGACGGCTTTGCGCCGCCGGTGGGCGAGGCCTACGTGCCGGTTGAGGGGCCCAAGGGCGAGACTGGCTTCTACGTGGTCAGCGACGGCAGCCCGCGGCCGTGGCGCTGCCGCATCCGCGGGCCGTCCCTGTTCAATGTTCAGGTTCTCTCCGAGATCCTGCCCGGCCATATGCTGGCGGACGCGATTGCCATTATTGCCAGCGTGGATTTTGTCCTGGGCGAGGTAGACCGCTGATGGCGCTCCAGATTTCCCCTGAGCTCCGCCGCCGGTTCGACGAGTTGAAGCGCCGCTATCCCTCGCCGCGCTCCCCGCTCGTGCCAATACTGCTCTTTGCCCAGGATGAGCTCGGCTACGTCAGCGAAGAGCTGGTCGACGTCATCGCCCAGGAATTAGGCCTGCGGCGCGTGCAGGTGGAGGAAACGGTTTCCTATTACTCGATGCTCCACCAGAAGGCTGTCGGCCGCTACCACCTGCAAATCTGTACCAACGTTTCCTGTATGCTTCGTGGTGGTTGCCAACTCCTCGAGCATACCCGGCAGAAGCTCGGCGTGGTTCCGAAACAGCCCACTCCGGACGGGCTGTTCTCCTACGAGGAGGTTGAATGCATCGGTGCCTGCACGGGCGCCCCCGCCATGCAAGTGAACTACGACTACCAGGAGAAGATGAGCGTCGAGGCACTCGACCGCCTGCTCGACGACTTGCGTGCGGGAAAGAAGCTGGACCCGGTTCCCTTCACCTCCGGTGTCTTCCCCGAGCAGGCACAGCCCGCAGAGGTGCGTGTGCTGATGCGGCGCTTCACTGAGAAGCCAACCCCAAGCCTGGACCACTACCTTCGGAATGACGGCTACAAGGCCTTGGCCAAGGCGCTCAAAGAAATGACCCCGGAACAGGTGATCGAAGAAGTCAAAACGTCAAACCTGCGCGGGCGCGGCGGCGCCGGCTTTCCTGCCGGGATGAAGTGGGGCTTCGTGCCGAAAGACACCAACAAGCCGAAGTATGTAATCGCCAACTGTGACGAGAGCGAGCCGGGTACATGTAAAGACCGGCCACTGATGGAATTTGCTCCCCACCAGTTGATTGAAGGAATGCTGCTTGCCGGTTATGCCGTCGGCGCCCATCAGGGCTATATGTACATTCGCGGCGAGTACCGCTATGTGATGAACCTTCTCGACCGCGCCATCCACGAGGCCTATGCGGCTGGCTACCTCGGTAAGAACATTCTGGGCTCGGAATTCAATTTTGAACTCTCGACCCACACCGGCGCCGGCTCCTATGAGTGCGGCGAAGAAAGCGCTCTGATGGAATCGCTCGAAGGCAAGCGCGGCTATCCACGCATCCGCCCGCCGTTCCCGGCGGTGATCGGGCTCTATGGCTGCCCGACTGTGATCAACAACGCCGAAACACTCTCGGCCGTGCCGGGCATTGTCCTGAACGGAGGCCAGTGGTACGCCGACCTCGGCACGGCGCGTAATGGCGGCACGCGCTTGTTTTGCGTCTCCGGCCACGTCAATCGCCCTGGCGTCTACGAATTGCCCATGGGCTTTCCGCTGCGGCGGATGATTGAAGAAGTGGCCGGCGGCGTCTGGCAGGGGAAGAAGCTGAAAGCGGTCATTCCGGGCGGGTCGTCCACTCCCGTGCTCACGGCTAACGAAGCAGACGTCGCGATGGATTTCGATTCCGTGGCCAAGGCAGGTTCGATGCTGGGCTCGGGCGGCGTCATCGTGATGGACGAAGATACCTGCATGGTGGACGTGGCCCGGCGGATTATGCACTTCTATGCCCATGAATCCTGTGGCTGGTGCATCCCCTGTCGAGAAGGTACCGCCTGGCTGCGCCAACTGCTTGACCGCTTCCACGCCGGCGGTGGCCGGCAAGAAGACATTTCCCTGCTCACGCAGCTGTCCCGCAACATGCTGGGCAAGACGTTCTGCCCGCTCGGCGATGCCGCCGCCATGCCCACGATCAGCATTGTCGAGAAATTTCGTGATGAGTTCGAAGAGCATCTGCGCACTCGTGAGTGTCCGGTTGCCCGACGCGAAGTGGCGGTGACGAGATAAATGGCGGACGCAGAGAAAGTCAGCTTGAGCATTGACGGCCGCACGATCGAGGTCCCCTCGGGGACGCTGCTGATCGAAGCCTGCAAGTCCATCGGCATTGAAGTGCCCTCGTTCTGCTACTACCCGGGTCTCTCGCTCCAGGCAGCCTGCCGGATGTGCATGGTGGAAATCGAAAAGGCACCGAAGCTCCAGACCGCCTGCACCGTAATCGCGCAGCCGGATATGGTCGTACGGACAAGCACACAGCAGGTGCACGAGGCTCGCAAGGCCATGCTGGAGTTCTTGCTCACGAATCACCCACTTGATTGCCCCGTGTGCGACAAGGGCGGCGAGTGCGAGCTCCAAGATATGACTTTCCGCTACGGAGCCGCCGAGAGCCGCTTCGTCGAAATCAAAGAACACCAGCCCGAGCAGCGATTCTCGCCCGTGGTTTATTTCGACTATCCGCGCTGCATCCTCTGCTTCCGCTGCGTGCGCGTGTGCGACGAAGGCATGGACGTGAAGGCGCTTGGGGTTGCCCAGCGTGGCGTCCGCTCCACGATTATCGCGAACCGCGCGGACGGCACGCTCGAGTGTGAAGAGTGTGGGATGTGCATTGACATCTGCCCTGTGGGGGCACTGCTTCCCCACGCCTATCGCTACAAGACGCGCCCGTGGGAGGTGAAGTACGTTGGCACGCCGTGCGCCCATTGCGGCGATGGGTGCAAGACCACGTTGAGCGTCCGCCACCACGAACTGATTCGCAGCAACAACCGCGACAAGTCCGGCCTCAACGGCGATTTTCTCTGCATCAAAGGTCGCTACGCGTTTGATTTTGTCCAGCACAGCGAGCGCCTGAAGCAACCGCTCCTGCGCCGCAACGGTAAACTCGAGCCGGCGAGCTGGGAAGAGGCGCTACGCACCGTCTGCTCGCGTCTCCAGGAAGTCGCCAAGCGTACGGGCGCGAATTCAGTTGGGTTTATCGGCTCCAATCGGACCACGAACGAGGAGAACTACCTGCTTCAGCGCTTCGCGCGCACCGTCGTCGGCACCAATAACCTTGACCACCATCGCACCAGCGACTACACCAGCCTGGCTAGCACCTTGGGTGGTGATGCCTCTCGCCTGGCCCGCGCGCGCGACTTGGCTCGCGCCACGGCCATCTTGCTCGTGGGCAACGATCCCACACACAACCACCCGCTACTCGCCTACCACATCCGCGCTGCGGTTCGCCACTTCAACGCGCGGCTCTACATCCTCAATCATCGCTGGATCAAACTCGAACGCAAAGCCTATCGGATCGTCCGCCTCCCCGAAGGCGGCGAACCGGCAGCGATCGAGGTTCTTCTCGGCGGGAGGTCTTCCCTGTCCGCAGAGGCTCGTGAGCAATTGGCCGAGTTGCGGTCTGGACTCGTAAAAGAGAAAGATGTCGTCATCCTGTTTGGCGCCGAGATTACCGGGCGTGCGATTGCACGGCTGGTGGAATACGGAAGCACCCTTCCCGGGACGACCCGCTACGTTGCGCTCGGCGACTACGCCAACTCGCATGGCGCGGCCGATATGGGTCTGCTGCCCGACCGCCTGCCTGGCTACGCCCGCCTGGACGACACGGCCGCACGCCAGCGCTACGAGCAACTCTGGAATCAGCGCCTCCCCGTGCTACCCGGTCTGAACCTGACGGCGATGCTGGAGGCGGCTGGTGCCGGGACACTGCGCGCACTGTATGTAGTCGGGGCAAACCCGGTACGAACCTTTCGCGTGACGCAACCCATCAAGCTATTGGGGGGGCTTGACTTACTCGTCGTGCAAGATTTGTTCCTCACGGAGACGGCCGAGCACGCCGACATCGTGCTTCCGGCTGCCTGCGCCTACGAAAAAGAAGGCACGTTCACCAACACGTGCGGCGAACTTCAGCGCCTGAAGCGCGCCATAGATCCCCCGGCGGGCACGCGCACAGACTTTGAAATCCTTCGGCTGCTTTCGCACCTAATGGGACGGCCCATTCCACTGCGCACGCCGGAGGCCACCCTCGAGGAGATCCGCCAGCACGTAGGCGGCTACGCGGTATCGCTGGCGACGCTGCTCGCAGGCGAGGCTGTGAACACGACCCTGCCGGCAGCGGGCGCGCTCGTGGAGCCACCCCCTGGGGCTGTCTTCTCCAGCGACGATTCGTTGTTCACTTCTGGAACGCTGGGCCGCTACAGCCAGACCCTGAACTCCGTACACGAGCGGGAGCTTTCCCGCGACCGACTATGAGCGAGTGGGTGCGTGCCCATCCCGATTTGCTACTTGTCCTGGTCAAAGTGTTGGCTCTTGTGTTCCTGCTCTTGACCGGAGTGGCCTACTTGGTTTGGTTTGAGCGGAAGGTGCTGGCGCACATTCAATCCCGCTGGGGGCCGTACCGCGTGGGCCCGCACGGGTTGTTGCAGCCGTTGGCGGACGGCTTGAAGTTCCTCTTCAAAGAAGAAGTCAGACAGACGAACGTTACGAGCCCGTTCGTCTATACCCTTGCGCCCTTTCTGGCAATGACACTGGCGATGCTCTCCATTGCCGTCATCCCGTTCGGGCCCGCCAGCCTGGAAGTCTTCGGGCGCACGACGGGCCTCTACATCGCGGACGTCAACATCGGGCTGCTGTTCATTCTGGCTGTAACCTCCCTGGGCGTATATGGAATCGCGCTCGGGGGTTGGTCGTCGAACAGCAAGTATTCCATGCTCGGCGGTTTGCGCAGCTCGGCACAGATGGTCAGCTACGAGCTAGCTCTCACCTTCTCCGTCATCGGCGTGCTGCTACACGCCGGATCGCTCTCCCTGCGGCGAATCGTAGAAGCACAGGGCGGTAGTTGGAGTTTGCCTCACTGGTATGTCTTTCCTCAGATTGTCGGCTTCGTGTGTTTCTTCATCAGTGCGGTGGCGGAAAATAACCGGCTTCCGTTCGACTTGCCCGAAGCAGAAACGGAGCTGGTTGCGGGTTTTCACACCGAGTACAGTAGCTTCAAGTTCGCTATGTTTTTCCTGGCCGAATACGCCCACATGATCACGGCCGCCTGCTTGGCCACGATTCTGTACTTCGGGGGCTGGCATTCGCCTTTTCCAACCGCTGGCGCATTCGCTTTCACTGCCTATCTTCCCGTAGCCGTGCTGGCGGCTTTCGCCGCCCTCTGCCTGTGGGACGCGGTTCGCCGCCGCCGGCGGCTGCATCGGGTTGTGATGCTCGTGCTGGGATTCGGGCTGGGCGGGTTGGCGGCTGTCATGGCGGAGCCACTCGTGCTGGCAGCGGTGCAAGGTGTGTTCTGGTTTCTGGCGAAGGTTGTGTTTTTTTTGTTCGTCTATGTCTGGATTCGGGGCACACTGCCACGCTTCCGGTACGACCAGTTGATGGCCTTTAGCTGGAAGTTTCTCGTGCCCGTGGCCGTGGCCAACGTGATTCTGACGAGCTTAGTTGTCGCTTTGCGAGCGGGGTAACGATGAGTCCGCACTACTGGGTCTTTTTTGTCTTTGCCGGGCTCGCAGTTGTGGGCGCGGTGAATCTAATCTGGCAGCGGCACCCCATTCATAGCGCCTTGTCCCTGATTCTCGTGATGGGCTCCCTCGCGGTGCTCTATCTGTTGCTGGGAGCTGAGTTCCTTGCCGCCGTTCAGGTCATCGTCTACGCCGGCGCGATCATGGTGTTGTTTGTGTTCGTGATCATGCTACTGAACATCGGCGAAGAGGAACGAACGAGCTGGAGCCGTGTGGCCAAGTATGTTGGCTTGCCTGTGGGGGTGTTCCTACTGGGGGAGATCGGCTACTTGCTCTACCGGGTGATACCTCCGCACGACGTTGTCGATCCGAATCGCTTCGTGGGCACGGTGGAAGCGGTTGGAGAGCGCCTGTTCACCGAGTTTCTGCTGCCCTTCGAGGTGACTTCGATCTTGATCCTGGTGGCCTTGATGGGGGCGGTGGTGTTGGCGAAGCGAGAACTCTAGCGAGGGCGTGTGGTTCCGGTTTCCTACTATCTGGTGCTGAGCGGCATTCTATTCGGTCTGGGCGTGCTGGGCTTCCTGCTCAAGCGGAATCTCCTCACCATCTTTATGTCGATTGAGTTGATGCTGAACGCGGTCAACCTGGCGTTCGTGGCCTTCTCCTATCTGCACGAGCAGCTGAGCGGCCAAGTCTTCGTTTTCTTCGTCATCGTGGTCGCGGCAGCGGAAGCCGCTGTGGGCTTGGCCATCATTATTCTGGTGTTCCGTAACCGTGCTTCGCTCAATGTTGAGCGCGTCAATTTGATGAAGCTCTGACCAATGCTGGGCTACGTCTGGCTGATTCCTCTGCTGCCGCTGCTCGGCGCGTTTGCGCTGGGCGTAGCCGGACGCCGCTGGTCGAACCGCACGGTGAGTCTGGTGGGCGTAGGCTCCGCTGGCTTGTCGTTCGCCGTTGCCCTCGCCGTTGCGCGCACATTCTTTCTGTCGGACCCAGCGAGTTTTCCGCTTGTGCAACACTATTTCGAGTGGATCCAGGCTGGCGCGTTCCAAATCCGGCTCACGTTCTATCTCGACCAGCTCTCCCTGTTGATGGTCTTGGTCGTTACCGGGGTCGGCTTCCTCATCCACCTTTACTCGATCGGCTATATGGCGCACGAGGGCGGTTTTTACCGCTTCTTCGCCTACATGAACCTGTTTATGTTCTTCATGCTCCTGCTCGTGCTGGCGGGCAACTACTTGGTCCTTTTTGTGGGCTGGGAGGGGGTAGGGCTCTGTTCGTATCTGCTCATCGGATTCTTTTTCCTGCGCGACTCGGCCGCCGCTGCCGGGAAGAAAGCTTTTCTCGTCAACCGCATCGGCGATTACGGCTTCACGTTGGCGGTTCTGCTCATCTTCACCACCTTCCATTCGCTCGACTTTGCCACCGTGTTTGAGCGGGCGCAGGCGATGCCAGCGGAGGGTTTCGGCCAGATGGGCGTGCTGACGGGAATTAGTCTGCTGCTGCTCTGCGGCGCGGTGGGCAAGTCGGCACAGGTGCCGCTGTACGTTTGGCTGCCGGATGCGATGGAAGGCCCGACACCGGTCAGCGCCTTGATCCACGCAGCGACGATGGTGGCGGCCGGCGTCTACATGGTGGCGCGCGCGCATGTGCTCTTTTCTGCCTCACCAACGACGCTGGCAGCCGTGGCGGGCATTGGCTGCCTCACCGCCTTCTACGCCGCCACCATCGGCTTGGTTCAAACCGACATCAAGCGCGTGCTCGCCTACTCCACCGTCAGCCAGCTGGGCTATATGTTCCTCGGGTTGGGCGTCGGCGCCTACGCCGCCGGCATCTTCCACCTGATGACCCACGCCTTTTTCAAGGCCCTGCTCTTCCTGGCTGCGGGCAGCGTGGTTCACGCGCTGGGAGGCGAGCAGGACATCCGCAACATGGGCGGACTCCGAAGAAGAATCCCCATCACCTATTGGACGTTTGTGGTGGCCACGCTTGCGATCACGGGCATCCCCGGCTTTTCCGGCTTTTTCAGCAAGGACGAAGTTCTCTGGCAGACGTTTTCGAGCCCCTCGGGGAACAAATTGCTCTGGTTCGTGGGTGTCAGCGCCACCGCGCTGACGGCGTTCTATATGTTCCGCCTGTTGTTCCTTGCTTTCCATGGGGATCCGCGCTACACGGACGTAACCGCCGAGCGCATCCATGAATCGCCCCGGGTGATGACACGCCCGTTGCTCGCACTGGCCTTTCTCTCTCTGGCGGGCGGCTGGGTGGGCATTCCCGCGGCGATCGGTGGTGCCAATCGCATCGAGCATTTTCTGGCCCCTGTGTTTGCCTCTTCTACGGAGCGCCTCAAGCTTCTGGCGGGCGCACACACACATACCGAACAGATTGAGGTGATGATGATCACCATAGTGCTTGTCGCGGCGGGCCTCGGGATTGCCTATTGGGTGTATCTCGGCCGGCCGGGGCTCGCCAAGGAGCTGGCCCAAAGCTTCCACGCCCCCTACCAAGTCCTGTTGAACAAGTATTACGTCGACGAGCTTTATCAGAAACTTGTTGTGCGCCCGGTGCATTGGGTCGCCGACCAAATTCTCTGGCAACTGGTTGACGTGGCTGTTATTGACGGCGCCGTCAATGGTGTCGGGGTGCGAGCGCGGTCGGCTGGCGGCTGGCTACGCGCCTGGCAGTCGGGCAATATGCGGAGCTATGCCGGCTGGGTGGTTTTGGGTGCGCTCGCAATCGTCACCTACCTAGTCTGGGTGTTACGCTAGTGTTTGAAACACTGCGACAACACTGGCTCTCGCTGGTTGTGTTCGCGCCGCTTGCGAGTGCCGCCGTGCTTCTCTTCCTTCCGCCAGAAGGACACGAGCGGCTGCGACGCGTGGCTGTGGGAGCTAGCCTAGCGGTGTTCGTGCTCAGCCTGCCCCTGCCGTTCTGGTTTGACCTGGCCCAGGGCGGGATGCAGTTTCGCACGCTGGCTCCCTGGATCACCTTGCCGGGCTTCACGACTTCCTATCACGTTGGGGTCGACGGCCTCAGCGTGTTTCTCGTGCTCTTGACGACTTTTCTGACGCCGCTGGCGGTGTTGAGTTCCTGGCCGATTACGCAGCGCGTGAAATGGTTTTTCATTGCCTTGTTCGTGCTCGAAACCGGAATGCTCGGCGTGTTCGTGGCGCTCGACCTGTTCCTGTTTTTTGTTTTCTGGGAAGTCATGCTGGTGCCGATGTACTTCATCATCGGCCTCTGGGGGCACGAGCGCCGCGTGTACGCAGCGGTCAAGTTTATCATCTACACCATGGCGGGCTCGGCGCTGATGCTGGTGGCCATCCTCTGGCTGCGGCACCTGGCAGGCAGCTTCGACCTGTTGGAGATCATGGGCCTGCTTCGAAGCGGTCTGCTGCGGTTCGGTTCAGGTCAGGAACAGCTGCTCTTTCTGGCCTTTTTCCTTGCCTTCGCCATCAAGGTTCCGCTCTTCCCCTTCCACACCTGGCTGCCTGACGCGCACGTGGAGGCACCGACGGCAGGTTCGGTGATCCTGGCCGGGGTCTTGCTGAAGATGGGGGCGTACGGCCTGCTGCGCTTTTGCCTGCCGTTGTTTCCCCACGCCACGCGCGAGTTTTCGCCCTGGATTGTGGCCCTGGCGCTGATCAGCATCATCTACGGGGCGCTGGTGTCGCTTGTGCAGCCAGACGCCAAGAAGCTCGTCGCCTACTCTTCGGTCAGCCATATGGGTTTTGTCGTGCTCGGCATCCTGGCGCTGAACGAGATCGGCATCGAGGGCGCCATCTTGCAAATGGTCAATCATGGCGTCTCCACGGGCGGCTTATTTCTGATTGTCGGTATGCTGTACGACCGGCGGCACACGCACGTGATTCGCGAGTTTGGTGGCCTGGGCACCCCCTTGCCGGTTCTTTCCAGTTTTTTCCTGCTCGTGATTCTTTCTTCGCTCGGCCTGCCCATGCTGAACAATTTTGTAGGCGAATTCTTGATCCTGGTGGGGGTGTTTGAGTCGAGCCCCTGGCAGGCGGCGGTGGCGGCCGTGGGGATCGTCTTGGCCGCCTGGTACTTGCTGTGGATGTACCAGCGCCTGGTGTTCGGGCAAGTGAGGAACGAAAAGAACCGCGCATTGCCAGATGCCAACCGCCGTGAACTCGCTATCCTGGTCAGCGTGGCGGTGATGATTCTTTGGCTGGGCCTGGCGTCGCCGATGTTCACGCGTCGGATGGAGGCGACGACGCGCTTGATTCTCGATCATGCCCAAACGTCGCCCGTGGAGTGGGCTGTCCAACCACCGGCACCTGAAGAGGCTCGCTGATGACCTTCTCGCCCACCGATCTGCTGCGCCTGCTGCCCGAAGTCGTCTTGGCGGTGTTTGGCATCGTGGTGATGGTAGCGGACCCGTTTATCGGGCGGGCGCAGAAGCGCCACCTGGGAACGGTGGCACTGGTGGGAACCGTGGCGGCTTTCGCCGCTACCGGCGTACAGGCGCGCTACGCCGGCCTGGGCTTCAGCCGCATGCTCAGCGTGGATGCGTTCAGTGTGTTCCTCCACTTTCTACTTCTGTTGGTGACCGCGCTGGCCATACTGGCCTCCTTCCGCTACCTCGAGCGTGAGGAGATTCACTACGGCGAATACTACGCTCTGCTTCTCTTTGCCACCATCGGCATGGGCCTAATGGTGGCGGCAAATGAACTCGTGCTGATCTTTCTCGGTTTGGAGATTTCTTCCATCGCGACTTACATCCTGGCGGGATTTCGCCGTGCATCGCTGCGCTCGAATGAAGCAGCGATGAAATATTTTCTCCTGGGCTCGTTCGCCACCGCCTTTTTTCTTTATGGCATCGCGCTGATGTTCGGCGCTACGGGAACTACGTTCTTGCTCGACATACGCGCCGCCCTGGCAACGGGTCAGACGAACCTGACGCTGACCTGGATGGCGATTGCGCTCCTCTTCGTCGGCCTCGCCTTCAAAGTGGCTACGGTTCCCTTTCAGGTCTGGACGCCGGATGTCTACGAAGGGGCGCCGGCCCCCGTCACCGCGTTTCTCTCCGTAGGCCCGAAGGCGGCGGCCTTTGCCGCCTTTCTGCGGATCTTCTTCATCGCCCTGGAACCTGTGGCCAACCGCTGGTTCTGGCTGATCTGGGTCTCGGCGGTGCTGACGATGTTCGTGGGGAACCTGGCCGCGCTCGTGCAGACGAACGTCAAACGGATGTTGGCCTATTCTTCGATCGCGCATGCAGGCTATATTCTGATCGCCTTCGCAGCAGGCAATGCAGTAGGTGTGGCGGCAATTCTCTTTTACTTGGTGGCGTACGCCTTGATGAAGCTGGGAGCATTCTCCGTGGTGGCGCATGTCTCGGGACCGGGCGAGGAGCGGGTGGGCATTGAGGACTATGCCGGGCTCGGCAGCCGCCAGCCGCTGGTCGCTGCCTGTTTTTCGGTTTTTCTGTTCTCGCTGATCGGCGTGCCGCTGACGGGCGGATTTCTAGGAAAGCTCTATATCTTCCGTGCCGCGCTCGAAGAAGGCTCAAGCTGGCTGGTCTGGTTAGTGGTCTTCGGCGCCATCAACACCGCCATTTCCATCTATTATTACTTGCGAGTAGTGGTAGCGATGTACTTCCGCGAGGCTCCTGCGGAAGTACAGTTGGCTCCACTGCCTGCCTCCCTCGGATTCGTTCTCACACTGGCGGCGCTCGGCACGGTCTACCTGGGCCTCACCTCGCCCGTGCTTCAACTGGCCACTGACTCCGCGCTTGCCCTCCGCTGACACAAGAAAGGGAAAGCCTCCCATGAGACTTCCCCGTCTGTATACGTCTTGGAACCTGGTTAGTAGCCGACCTTGGCGAAGACGATAACCAGGGTGTAGAGGGCCAGAGTCTCGATGAGCACCAGCGCCAGGATGAGCGCAAACCGGATGGCGGGTGCGGCTCCGGGGTTGCGCGCGAGTCCCTCACAGGCGGCGGCGGTCGCTTTTGCCTGGGCAATGCCGCAGAACGACGAGGCAATGGCCATCGAGAACCCCGACGCAATCGCGATCCACATCGCCACGTTGTCGGGCGGTAGATATTCCCCCGTGGGTCGGCTGATCGGCCCCTGGGCGAGTGCCGGCAACACGAAGACGAACAGCATCGAGCACAGTACAAGCCAACGAACGGTTTTCTTCACGGTCATTCTCCTTGCTCTATGAAGTGTCCGCAGTGGGTGGTTCCCCGGCCACCCTCGTACGACCGGGGCTCACGCTGACGGACAAGAGTCCATATCAGTGCTCGGCTTCCACCGCTCCGCCCACGTAAACAATGGGAAGCAGCGTGAACACAAACGCCTGAATTACAGCGACCAGAGCGTGCAGCGCGACAAATACTGCGGGAATCAGGAGTGGAGCCCCCAAAATGGCCGCTCCAACCACCTTGTTCAGTTCCCACGCCCAGGAAAAGAATCCCAGTGTCAGTCCCAGGAAGGTCAAGTATAGAAGCTCGCTGGCAAACATGTTGGCCCAGAGACGTGCGGTGAGCGAAAGCAGTCGAGAAAGGTGACTGAAGATCTCGATGATGAGGAATATGGGCACGACGACGGGCCATATTATTTTGGGCATGGCGAAGGCATGGCCTACAAAGTGCTTTGCATAGCCTAGGCCCCCGTGTTGGTGGATACCCGTGTAGTGGTAGTACAAGAACACCGCCATCGCACAGCCCAAGGGTACGGTCTGGTGCGCGGTGGGCGACGTGAACCCGGGGATCAGGCTGATGGAGTTGCAAAACAGAATGAACAAGCCCACCG
>JACQTG010000284.1 GCA_016210895.1 Acidobacteriota bacterium | reverse complement strand
GCGCAGGTCGAAGAGTTTGAACGAAGAATCAACGATGGAATCGATGAGCGTGGGCGAAAAGGCATGCCGGGCGCCGGTGAAACTTTCGGCCTGGGCGATGGCCTGGGCGACCTTGTCGGCGTTGTCGAGTACGTCAGCTTTGCGCGTCTGGTAGACCTCGGCCACACTGAGCAGAATGCGCTTCAAGCCCGGCCGGCCGTAGCGGTCCTCGGGCGGAAAATAGGTGCCGCCAAAAAAGGGCTTGCCGTCAGGGGTGAGAAAAGCGGTCAGCGGCCACCCACCCTGCCCGGTCATCGCGCTGACGGCAGCCTGGTAGCGGGCGTCGATGGCGGGCGAGGCGTCGCGGTCAACTTTGATGGGAATGAAGTGCTGGTTGATGATCTGGGCCATCTCCGGGCTCTCGTAGCTCTCGCGGTCCATCACGTGGCACCAATGGCACCAGACCGCGCCGATGTCGAGCAGAATGGGCTTGTCCTCTTCCTGCGCGTGCGCGAACGCCTCCGGTCCCCACGAATGCCAGTGGACGGGCTGGTGCGCCGCGCCTTTCAGATACGGGCTGGTCGAGTCCTGGAGACGGTTCATTCAGGAAGTGGCGAGCATGCGCTCCAAAGCCAGGCGGGCCCAGCGGCGCGTCTCCTCGTCCACCTCAATGCGATTCACCACGCGTCCGGCCACGAGGCTCTCGAGCGCCCAGCACAAGTGCTGCGGCGTGATGCGAAACATCGTCGTGCAGACGCAGACGTTCGGGTCGAGTGAGAGTACAAACTTGTCGGGGTTCTCTTTCCCCAGGCGGTGTATGAGATGAATCTCGGTGCCGATGGCCCACTGGCTGCCGGCCGGGCTGGCGGTGACTTTCTGGAGGATGCCTTCGGTCGAGCCGATGCCGTCGGCGAGCTGCGCCACCTCCCAGCGGCATTCGGGATGAACCAGGACGCGGATACCGGGGTAGTTCGCGCGCACCTGGGTGACGTGCTCAGGGCGAAAACGCTGATGGACCGAGCAGTAGCCTTTCCAGAGAATGACGCGGGCGCGGCGGAGCGCAGCTGCGGTGAGCCCACCGAGGTCGGAGTAAGGATCCCAGACCGCCATCTCCTCCAGGGGAATGCCCATGCGGTAGGCGGTGTTGCGGCCCAGGTGTTCGTCGGGGAGGAATAGAACGCGGTCGGCGCGCTCGAAAGCCCAGCGCAAGATGCCGGCAGCGTTCGAGGAGGTGCAGATGGCGCCACCCTGGCGGCCGACGAAGGCTTTGATGGCGGCGGTGGAATTCATATAGGTGACGGGCAGGACGTTGAGGCCACCCACGGCTTCCAGTTGCTCCCAGCAGTCCTCGACCTGAGTGATGTCGGCCATGTCGGCCAGCGAGCAGCCCGCGTTCAGGTCGGGCAGGATGACCTGCTGGTGTGGCTGGCGGAGGATGTCAGCGCTTTCGGCCATGAAGTGGACGCCGCAGAAGACAATGTAGTCGGCGCGGGACCCGGCAGCCTGCTGGGACAGCTTGAGCGAGTCGCCGCGGAAGTCGGCGAACTTGACCACTTCGTCGCGCTGGTAGTGGTGGCCAAGGATGACTAGGCGGTCGGCCAGGGCCGCCTTGGCGGCAGCGATGCGGGCGTCAAGCGAGGTGTCGGGCACGAGCAGGTAGCTGTCGAAATTGCACCCCACGCCCTTCTCGATTTCGGGCGCACGCACGGTTGCCGGTTGAATCTCGGTTAAAACCGCCATCTCACAAGCTCCACCGCAGGCGATCTCCGCCTGCTCTCCCCAGCTCTATTGTCCCCTATCGCACAGGCTCAAGCAAATCCCATTCTCCTCGCTGCCGCACGGGCTTCCGACGCAACGCCGGAGGCCTCATCCGCCAATGGACACCATAGTGCGGTTGGGCGGAACGTAGTCGGGCTGGTTGATCCGGTGTCCCTCCTCCTTATGCTCCACGATGCGCGTGATCGTGCGCGTGATCTCCCCGTCGCCAGCACCGTTGCGCAGCAGCGGCCGCAGGTCGTGGTCGGCCACGGAGAACAGACAAGTGCGCAATTTGCCGTCGGCGGTGACGCGGATGCGCGAGCAGTGGCCGCAAAAGGGCTGCGAGACTGGAGCCACGATTCCGATTTCCGCTGAGCCGTCGGCGAAGCGGTAGCGCCGAGCGGTCTCGCTCGCCACCTGGCGCGGTAGTTCAACCAGGTCGTCCCTCCGCCGCAGAACGGCCAGGATCTCCTCCGCCGTGACCACGCGCGTGCGATCCCAGATGTGGTCGGCGTCGAGCGGCATGAACTCGATGAAACGCATGACCAGGCCGCGGGTGCGGGCGAACTCGGCGAAGTCCAGAATCTCGTCATCGTTGAAGCCGCGAACGATGACGGCGTTCACCTTGACCGGGCCAAGGCCGGCAGCGCGGGCGGCCTCAATTCCGGCGAGCACGCGCGCCAGCATGCCCCGGGTGCGGGTGATGCGGTCGAAGCGCTCGGGGTCGAGCGAGTCGAGGCTGACGTTGACCCGGTTGAGGCCAGCGGCCTTCAGGGCCTCGGCTTTCTCGGCCAAGCCCAGGCCGTTCGTGGTCAAGGCGATGTCTTCAAAGGCGCCGAGCGCGCGCAGCCGGCCGATGAACTCTTCCACGCCGGGGCGAACAAGCGGCTCACCGCCGGTGACCCGCACTTTGCGAATGCCGAGTGAGGTTAGGATGGCGCAGACACGCTCGTGTTCGTCCCAGCGCAACAGATGCTGGCCCGGAAGGTAGTTTCCCGGCTCGGCGGCGCGACAGTAGATACAGCGGAAGTTGCAGCGGTCGGTGACACTGACGCGCAGGTCAGTGATCGCCCGCCCAAAGCTGTCTCTCAGCATGGAACCGCCTAAAAAATCGTTCAGCCTGAACCCGCGCCCCTGCGAGCCGGTTCAGGCTGCTCGTTCTCCTTTCCAAGAGCCCTTCGGCCTTAGCCTCAGGACGAGCGGGGCGCGTCCGACTTTCGCCGAACACGGTATCGCCCCGGCGCCCTGGGT
>JACQTG010000285.1 GCA_016210895.1 Acidobacteriota bacterium | reverse complement strand
GTCTCGGCCAAGCCGCAAACCACACGCACGCGCATCCAGGGGGTACTAACCCGACCGCAGGCACAGATTGTGTTCGTGGATACACCGGGGATTCATCACCCCCTTTCGCCCCTAAACCAGGAGATGATGGCAAGCGTTGCGGAGGCCCTGTCAGGGGTGGACTTGGTGCTCCTGGTCGCCGAAGCCAGCAAGCCGCGCGGAGAAGAAGACCGGCTGGCCGTGGAGACAATCAAGCGCAGCGGCCTCAAGAGCTTTCTTCTACTGAACAAGATTGACCTGATCGAGAAACAGCGGCTGTTGCCACTGATCGAGGCCTATCGGCAGGAGCACGAGTTTGCCGAGTCCATACCGATTTCTGCGCTGCGGGGCGAGAACCTCGACCTGCTCGAGCGGACCCTCATCCAGCACCTGCCGGAGGGGCCGCCGTATTTCCCCGAGGACTATCTGACCGACCAGCCGCAACGCTTTCTGGCCGCGGAGATTATTCGGGAGAAGATTTTCAGCGAAACCCGCCAGGAAGTTCCCTACGCGACCGTGGTGGTGGTGGACAAGTTCGAGGAATCGGATCACCTCGTCCGCATCCACGCCACGATCTATGTCGAGCGGGAAGGCCAGAAAGGCATTTTGATCGGCACCAAAGGGCAACAACTGAAACGAATTGGCCAACTGGCCAGAGAGGAGTTGGAGCAGCTGCTGGAACGGAGAGTCTACCTGGAGCTTTACGTCAAGCACCAGCCGAAGTGGCCTGAGCACCCGCGCGTGGCCGGGTTGATTGACTGGCGGGCGGACTGGGGCCAGGGCTAGCGGCTGCGGGGGCCGATGCCGAGCGCCCGCATCTTGCGGTAGAGATGGGAGCGCTCGAGCCCCACCGCGAGGGCAGTGCGGCTGATGTTCCAGCGGTTTTCTTCCAGCTTACGCAGGATGAAATCGCGCTCGGAGCGCAGCCTTGCCTCCTGCAAGGTTGAAGCCGAAACCGGGCTGGAAGCCGTCGCGGCGGAAATTTCGCGGAAGAGGTCCGGGGGGAGGTGGCGTGTCTCAAGGGTTTCCGCTGGCACCATGATTACGAGCCGTTCGATCAGGTTCCTCAGCTCCCGCACGTTGCCCGGCCAGGCGTATTTCTGCAGGACCTCCAGGGCATCCGGCGCCAACTGCTTCTTCCGGCGGCCGTAAGTGCGGGCGAATTCCTCCAGAAAGTAGTCCGCCAAAACCGGAATGTCCTCCACGCGCTCGCGCAGGCTGGGGACATAGAAGGGAATGACGTTCAGCCGGTAGAAGAGGTCTTCGCGGAACTGTCCGCGCGCGATCCGCTCTTCGAGGTTCTTGTTGGTGGCAGCGATGACGCGCACATCCACGGTCACCGGGGCTGTGCTGCCGACCGGCTCGAAGCGCTGCTCCTCCAGCACGCGCAGCACTTTGGATTGCGTGCGCAAGCTCATATCGCCGACCTCGTCGAGGAAGAGCGTGCCCCCGTCGGCTTTCTCGAACTTCCCCACTTTGTTCTCCTGCGCGCCGGTGAAGGCGCCTTTGACGTGGCCGAAGAGCTCGCTTTCGATCAATTCCTCGGGAATGGCGGCGCAGTTGACCTCCACGAAGGGCTGGGCCGCGCGCTGGGATTGGGCGTGGAGCGCCCGCGCCACCAGCTCCTTTCCCGTCCCGCTCTCGCCGTAGATGAGCACGCGGCTGTTAGTCGGCGCGGTGAGAGCCAGTTGCTGGCGCAGCGCTTTGAGGGGGACGCTTTCGCCCACAATCCGGTAGCGCTGCTGCAGTTGTTCGCGGAGTTCGCGGTTTTCTTCCGTAAGCCGAAGGTGGGTGAGAGCATTCTTGACCGCCAGAACTGTTTTTTCGATGGTTAGGGGCTTTTCGATGAAGTCAAAGGCACCGAGTTTGGTGGCCTTGACGGCGGTTTCGATGTTGCCGTGGCCCGAAATCATGATGACCCCAGGCGCGCGATCACGTCCGGAGAGCGTTTGCAGCGTTTCCAGGCCGTCGCGCCCGGGCAGCCAGACGTCCAGTAGCACCAGGTCATAGTGCGTGCGGTCGAGCGCTGCCAGACACTCTTCACCCGTAGCCACCGAGTCCGCTTGCCAGCCTTCCTCGCGCAGGATTTGCTCGAGGGCGGTGCGGATGCCGTGCTCGTCGTCGACAATCAGGATAGAAGCCGTGCGCATAGGTCAAGCGGCTGAGGGCGCCTCAGTGGGAAGCTCAATCACGAACCGGGCGCCTTGGGGCTCGTTATCTTCGACGCGAATCACGCCGTGGTGCTCAGCCACAATGCGATCCACGATGGCCAACCCGAGTCCCATCCCTTTGGTCTTGGTGGAAAAGAAGGGAAGAAAGAGGCGCGGCTTGGTGTCCGCCGGGATGCCCGGCCCGGTATCGGCCACGCTCAGCTCAACTGCGGGCAGCGGCGCCAGCTTACGCGTGCGAATCAGGATTTCCTTGACCGGCGTTTCGGCCACCGCATCCAGGGCGTTTTCGATGAGGTTCACGAGTGCACGGCGAAGCAGGTCAGCATCCAGGCGCATTTCGGGGAGGCTCGGGTCGAGCTCGGTACGAATCGTGATGCCGTTGGAAGACTCTTGATAGGGTGTCAAAGTTGATTCCACGATCTGGTTCAACTGTCGGGGCGCGAACTGGGCGGCGGGGAAGCGTGCAAACCGGCTGAATTCATCCACGAGCATCTTGAGCCCGTGGACCTCGAGCCCAATCTGTGCTGCGCAGTCGCCGATCAGTCGTCGCAACTCGGCTTGCTGCCCGGGGTTCGCCTGCGCCTGGCGCCCCAGGTAACGGCGAATGCGGTCGGCGGAGAGCTGAATCGGTGTGAGAGGATTCTTGATTTCATGGGCGATGCGCTGCGCCACCTCCTGCCAAGCCGCGGCCTTTTGCGCCCGCAAGAGTTCGGTCAGATCATCGAGCACAAGCACGAAGCCTTCGCTCTGCTCCGGCCCGCGCAGAGCGGAGACCGTGACCGCCACGTGCGCCACCCGGCGGCGAAAACGGAACTCCAGCTCGCCCGAGGCATTGCCCAACCGCGCCGCCCGGTCGAGCAAACCCGTGAGCGCGCCGGCGCTGTCCGCTCCGACCCAATCTTCGAGCCGGTTTCCATTCAGCCGCCGGCGCCCCAGCAGGCGGACGGCGGACGGGTTGTGGCTGACCACCTGGCGGCTGTTGTTAAGGGTCACGACGCCGGTTGGGATGCTCTCGAGGATGGCCTCCATCAGCTGTCGGCGTTGTTCCAGCTCGGCCACGGCTGCTTCCAGACTGCGTTGCGAGGCTTCCAGTTGACGCCGATTCTCCCCCAACTGTGCGGTCATCCGGTTGAAGGAATCGACCAGCGTGCCGAGCTCGTCCTGCGCGGGAACGTCGACCCGGTAATCGAAGTGGCCCCGAGAAACCTGCTGGGTGGCCAGCGCTAGGGCTTGAATGGGGACAGTGACCTGGCGTGCGAGGTGAAGAGCCGCCCAAGTGGCCACAAACAGCACCAGACCCGTGATCAGGAGCAGGATCAGCATAGCCTGAACGGTGTAGGTTTTTCGTTCGGCGGCGATGGCAGCGTATTTTTTCGACTCGCTCTCGATTTCAAAGAACTTGGCTTGCAGGTCCGTCGGTACGGCGGCGGCAACGATCACGGCGCCCCCGGCTTCCCCGGCGCGGCTCTCAAGCCGAACACGGGCGAGGTGAAACTGCTGCTCGCCTACGGCTTGCGAGAGCGTGCGTGCATAGGCGGCCGGTGGTTCCAACACCGCCGGGACGAGCGACTGGAGGTCAGCGGAGATGTCGGGGTGGCGGGAAGCCGCCACCAGTTCCCCGCGCGCATTCGTCAAACCTGCCCAAGCCAATTCGTAGCGTTCACGCAGGTGCGCCAACTGTTCTTGCGCTCGGCGGTAGTCGCGCTGGGCCAAGCTCCGTTGCAGGCCAGGTTCGTCGGCCAGGTACTGGGCCAGCTCTTGGGCGCGTGCCTCGCCGCTCTGTATCAGGTAGTGGAGAATCTCGCGGGCATCGTCGCGCACGATTTCCAGCGGCCGGGGGAACCACTTGGCCAGGGTGCGGTTCAGCAGGGCATAACTGACGAAAAACATCGCCACCGCCGGCACCAGCGACAGCGCCAGGGCCCCTACCACCATCTTGGTTTTGAATTTCGTTCCCAGAACCTGTTGCCGCCGCTCGGCGTAGAGCCGCAGGAGGCTCCGCACCAGCACCAGCCCGAGGATGACAAAGCTGAGAAAGACCAACGTCGAGAGGACGTACAGCAGGATGGTGGCTTGGGGACTTTCCGGCTCGATGAAGCCGAGTCGCAAAGAGCCGAGCGCAAAGACCATCGCCGCAAGCACGAGCAGCACCAGGCTGCCCACATGCACAAACCGCCGCGAGCGTGGCTTAGAGGCGGGCATAAGGCCTCCCCAGCTCCGGCCCGAGCGGGCACGCGGCGCAGTCCGGCTGGCGCCGATGACAGTAGCGCTTGCCGGCGGCGACCAGCAGGGCATGGTATTCGTTGTAGAGCTTGGCGCTGCGCGGTAGAGCTTTCTCGAAGAGTTCTTGGAGCTCCCCGTAGGAAGCCTGAGGTGAGGCCAGACCGTGTCGGAGCAGGATGCGCCGCGTGTAGGCATCAATGACAAATACAGGCCGGCCGCCGGCGTACAGAAGGATGGAATCGGTGGTTTCTTCTCCGATTCCTCTTAGAGCCAGCAATTCCCGACGGAGACGTCCTGGGGCTTTCCGGAACATACGGTTCACAGAGTACCGGTGGTGGCGTCCCAGATAGGCGAGAAAACCCGCTACCGTGCTCGCCTTCTGCCGGAAGTAGCCGCAGGGACGGAGGAGCGTGCGGAGCTGGAGAGCTGAAAGGCGAGCTAGGGGTCGCGGAGCCAGCAGCCGCCGAGGGCGCAGATTGGCGAGGGCTTTCTCGACGTTTCCCCAACTGGTGTTCTGCGTCAGGATGGCCCCGAGTATGACCTCAAAACGGGTGCGGCCCGGCCACCAGTGCTGGGGCCCCAAATAGGCCAGCAGGCGACGATAGAAGCGGGTCAGGGTAGGGGTCAAGTTCGTCCTGTAGCCGTTTTGCCGCACCAGCACGCAAGCAAGATAGCCGCCGGTGTTCACTCAAGTCAAGCCGCGGCCCCACAACTACTTACTCGCTTGACAGACGATGGGACTTTTCCGTACGATGCTGGCAAGATTGTTAGCTGCGCCGCTCTAAGCGAGCCGCCGAGTGTGTGCGCTGCGGCAACCTGCAATGACAAAGTGGGGGCCGGCAGCTCGCAGAGGTGGAGTACAGGAGCCAGTGTCCGCCCGACTCGGCGAGATTCTCGTCAAAGAGAACCTCATCAGTTCCGAACAACTGCAGAGGGCACTCGAGCACCAGAAGTCGAACGGAGGGCGGCTGGGTGCCGCGCTGGTGAAGTTGGGTTTCATCACCGATGAGGAAATTACCGGTGTGCTCTCTCGCCAGTACGGTGTTCCTGCCATCAACCTGAGCTATTACGAAGTGGATCCAGCCGTCATCAAGCTCGTTCCCCAGGAGACGGCGGTGCGCTACCAGGTGGTGCCGTTATCGCGGGTGGGTTCGACCCTGACCATCGCCATGGTAGACCCCACGAACGTCTTCGCGATGGACGACATCAAGTTCATGACCGGCCTGAACGTGGAGCCCGTGGTGGCCTCGGAGACCGCGGTCAACGAGGCCATCGGCAAATTCTATGGCGCCTCACCCGTGGCCGACGAACAGTCGCTCGATGACGTGATGGCTGAGCTGGGAGCGGAGGATGCCGACGTGGAAGAGGTCTCCGAAGCGGCCGAGGCCAGCGCGGCCGAACTCGAGCACGCCGCCGAGGAAGCGCCGGTCATCAAGCTGGCTAATCTGATTCTGACCGAAGCGGTCAAGCGTGGCGCCAGCGACATCCACATCGAACCCTACGAGAGGGAGTTCCGCGTCCGCTTCCGCATTGACGGCATCCTCCACACCATTATGACCCCGCCCTTGAAGCTTAAAGACGCGCTCACCAGCCGGCTGAAAATCATGGCCAAGCTGGACATCTCGGAAAAGCGTCTGCCGCAAGACGGCCGCATCATGCTGCGCTTCATGAAAGAGCGCCGGCGGAAGGAGCTCGACTACCGCGTGTCCTCGCTCCCCACGCTGCACGGCGAAAAAATCGTGCTCCGGTTGCTCGACAAGGAGAACCTCCAGCTCGATATGACCAAGCTCGGGTTCGAGCTGGAGTCCTTGGGCAAGTTTGAAAAGGCCATCTTGAAGCCTTACGGGATGGTGCTGGTGACGGGACCCACCGGCAGCGGCAAGACCAACACCCTCTACTCCTCCATCTCCCGCCTCAACAAGCCCGATACGAACATCATAACGGCAGAAGACCCGGTTGAGTTTCAGCTCCCCGGAATCAACCAAGTGCAGATGAAGGAGCAGATCGGGCTGAACTTCGCCGCCGCCCTGCGTTCCTTCCTCCGGCAGGACCCGAACATCATCCTGGTGGGGGAGATTCGCGACTTTGAGACGGCGGAGATCGCCATCAAGGCCGCCTTGACCGGCCACCTGGTTCTTTCGACGCTCCACACCAACGACGCCCCGTCCACCATCAGCCGCCTGATGAATATGGGGATCGAGCCGTTCCTGGTGGCCACTTCGGTGCACCTGATCTGCGCCCAGCGGCTGGTGCGGCGCATCTGCACTGCGTGCAAGGAAGAGGTTAAGCTGCCCCCGCAGGCACTGATCGACATCGGCTTTTCACCTGAGGTGGCCAAGTCCACCAAGGTCTTCAAGGGTCGCGGGTGCGACCGCTGCAATAGCAGCGGCTACAAGGGCCGCACCGGCCTCTACGAAGTGTTGGAAGTCACCGATGAGGTGCGCGAACTGGTTCTGGTGGGTGCCTCGGCGCTCGAGCTCAAGAAAAAGGCAATCGAGCAGGGAATGATCACTTTGCGCCAGAGCGGCCTGGCCAAGATTGCCAACGGCATCGTCACCATCGAAGAAGTTGTTCGGGAGTCCGTACTCTAGCGGGAGGTTCTGTGCCGACACTGTCACTGCCAGACCTGCTGAAGAAAATGCTTGAGATGAGCGGCTCGGACCTGCACATCACCACGAACAGTCCACCCCGCATCCGTGTGGACGGCAAGTTGCGCCCCATCGATTTGCCGGCGCTCACCGCCAGCGATACCAAGCAGTTGGCCTACAGCGTACTTACCGACGCACAAAAACACCGCTTCGAGGAAAACTGGGAGCTGGACTTCTCCTTCGGCATCAAGGGTCTGGCACGTTTCCGCGCCAATATCTTCTTGCAGCGCGGGGCGGTGGGCGCGGTCTTTCGCACCATTCCGTGGCAGATTCGTAGCTTCGAGGAGCTTGGTTTGCCGCCAATCGCGAAGCAGCTCTGCGACAAACCGCGTGGTTTGATTCTTGTCACCGGGCCCACCGGCAGCGGCAAGTCCACCACCCTGGCTGCCATGCTGGACAAGGTCAACGCCGAACGCCCGGAGCACATGATCACCATCGAGGACCCGATCGAATACATCCATTCGCACAAGACCTGCCTGGTGAACCAACGAGAGGTCCATTCCGATACCAAGTCCTTTGCCGACGCGTTGCGGGCGGCCTTGCGCGAAGACCCCGACGTGGTTCTGATCGGTGAGATGCGCGACCTGGAGACCATCGAGTCGGCCTTGCGCATCGCCGAAACCGGCCACCTGACCTTCGCCACCTTGCACACGAACTCCGCCGTCTCCACTATCAACCGCATCGTCGATGTGTTCCCCCCCCACCAGCAGGCGCAGGTGCGCGCCCAGCTCTCCATGGTGCTGGAGGGGATCATGTGTCAGGCTCTTCTCCCGCATGCGAGCGGGCGAGGCCGCGTGCTGGCACTGGAAATCCTGGTGCCGAATGCGGCCATCCGCAACCTGATCCGCGAGGACAAGATCCACCAGATCTACTCGGCCATGCAGACCGGCCAGGACAAGTTTGGGATGCAGACCTTCAACCAGGCGCTGGCTACGCTCTATTTCCAAAAGAAGATTTCTCTCGACATGGCCTTATCCCGTTCTTCGAACGCGGAAGAGTTGCAGGATATGATTAACCGCGGTGCTGGATTGACGCCGCAAGCACGTGTGGCGGCCGCCGCGGTACGTCGTTGAGGCGAGTGACCCAGGGAGGCTAGCTATGCCCGTTTACTCATTTCGTGGCACGAACCCGGCGGGGGCGACGGTGACAGGAGAGCGCATGGCCGAAAGCCGCGCGGCTCTCCAGCAGATGCTCCGGCGAGAACGCATCACGCCGCTCGTGATCAAGGAAAAGGGAAAGGAGTTTGCCCTGCCGACCTTCCGCCGCGGCGTGAGCCAAAAAGATCTGGCCATCTTCACCCGCCAGTTCTCGGTGATGATCGACGCCGGCTTGCCGCTCGTGCAGTGCCTGGAAATTCTCGGCAATCAACAGGAGAACCGCACCTTGCAGAAGGCGATTCTGGGTGCTCGCAGCTCGGTCGAGGGCGGCTCGAGCCTGGCCAATGCGCTCCGTCAGTACCCGAACGTGTTCGACGACCTCTACACGAACATGGTCGAGGCGGGGGAAACGGGCGGTATCCTGGACGGAATTTTGCAGCGGCTTTCCAGCTACATCGAGAAGGCGGTGAAGCTGCGCGCCGCGGTCAAGGGCGCGATGATCTACCCGGTGGCGATCATGTCCATCATGGCCTTGGTGATTATCCTCCTGCTGTGGAAAGTCGTGCCCGTGTTCCACCAGTTGTTCTTGGATCTCGGGGCGGAGTTGCCGCTGCCGACGCGTATGGTCATTGGCATGAGCCAGTTTGTGGGGAGTTGGCTGGGGTTCATCACCATCGTGGTCGTGCCCGTAGCCATCTTCGTGCTCCTGCGGACGTGGTACAGGACGCCCGGCGGCCGCTATGCGCTGGATGCGGCGATTCTGAAGATCCCGCTGATTGGCGAGGTGATGAGGAAGATTGCCGTCGCCCGCATGACCCGCACCTTGGGGACGCTGATCACGAGCGGTGTGGCCATCCTGGAAGCGCTGGCGATCACCGCCCGCACGTCCGGCAATGCCGTCATTGAGCGGGCCTTGATGGCCGTGCGCAAGGCGGTGGAAGAAGGGCGCACGATTGTGGATCCGCTCCGTCAGAGCGATGTCTTCCCGGCGATGGTGTCGCAGATGATCGGTGTGGGCGAGCAAACCGGCGCGCTGGATGCCATGCTGCAGAAAATCGCTGACTTCTACGAAGACGAAGTTGATGCCGCGGTCAAGAACCTGCTGACGGCGATGGAGCCCATCATGCTCCTGATCCTGGGCGTGGTGGTCGGCGGCGTGGTGATTTCCATGTATCTGCCGCTCTTCTCGCTGATTTCGAAGCTCTCCACCGGCTAGCGCGCGGAGGAGCCCGCCAGCGTTGGTCCTAGATTGATGGGAAAGACCCGCGAACTTCACGACTGGCTCTCCTGGCTGATCAAGGTTCGCATCCTCGTCATCACCTTTCTGCTCGGCCTGGAGTTGGTGATCCGGAATTTCACCCCCACTCCGGTGCCGATCAAGTACTTCCTTACGCTCATCCTGTTCTGGTACACGCTTTCGATCCTGTACGCGATTCTCCAGGCGCTCGGTCTGGATGACCAGTTACAGGCGTACACGCAGATTCTGCTCGACCTGGTGCTGGTGACGGCCGTGGTCTACGTCACGGGCGCCCTCGACAGTCACTTTCTGTCTCTCTATCCGTTGACCGTCATCGTGGCCAGTATCCTGCTGACGCGGCGCGGCGCCTTCCTAATTGCGGCTCTGGGATTCATCCTCTTTGCGGGGCTGGTCGAGGCCGCCTACTTCGAAGTTCTGCCTCGCCTGGCCATGCAGCCGCTCGAGCTACGGACGCTGCAGGTGTACATCTTCATCAACCTGTTTGCCTTTCTAGCCGTAGCCTATTTGGCCAGCCATCTGGCCGAGAGCCTGCGGGCCACCGACGTCGAGTTGAAGGACAAGCGCGGTGAACTGGCCGACTTACAGGTCTTCAATGAAAACATCATCCGATCCATGCGCAGTGGCCTGCTCAGCTGTGACCTTGAGGGGCGCATCTTGCTGATGAATCCCGCGGCGGAGGAGATTACCGGCCTGCGGTTTCGGGATGTCGCGGGTTTGCCGGTGGCCAATGTCTTGCCAGAATTTCCTGCCCCACAGGGGATCGTTCGGCGTGAGATCCGGCTCCGGACCGGTGATCGCCAGGAGAAATATCTGGGGATGACCGTCACTCCGTTGCAAGCCAGCGAAGGGGAGTCGAGCGGGTACGTCTACAGTTTCCAGGATTTGACCGAGCTCAAACGGTTGGAACACGAGGTGGCCCAAAAGGAACGCATGGCGGTGCTGGGGCGCATGGCCGCCGCCATCGCGCACGAGATACGCAATCCCCTGGCCGCGATTGCGGGTTCCGTCCGCCAGCTTGGCCAGGTGGTGGAGAACAGCGGTTCAGGAGGCCGTCTGCTCGAGATTGTCAGTCGCGAATCGGAACGGCTGAATCGCGTCGTCAACGACATCCTGGGCTACGCCCGCGAGAAGCGGCTCGAGCTGCAGGAGGCGAACCTGGTGGACCTGCTGGAGGAGACCCTGCTGCTGCTCCAGCAGCAGCCCAGCTTTAACGGCAAAATTCGCGTGGAGAAACGTCTGCCCCCGGGCGGCGTGCGCTTGCAGATAGACCCGGCACGGATCAAACAGGTATTCTGGAACCTGTGTGACAACGCTGTCCGCGCCATGCCCGAGGGGGGCACACTGCGCGTAGCCGTGGAGGCGGACGCCGACTGGGTGCGCGTGCGCATTGCCGATACCGGCGTGGGGTTATCGGAAGGGGAATTGGAAAAGATTTTTGAACCGTTCGAGAGCGCGTTTCCCGGCGGCACGGGCTTGGGCTTGGCCATTGTAGACCAAATCGTCCGCGCCCACCGCGGCCAGGTGCGGGCGCGGCCGGCCACACCCGGGGCCGAATTTACGGTCGAGCTGCCGCGGCATCCGGAAGCGCAAAAGAGCTAGCCCCTCATGCTCAACCTCCTGGTGATAGACGACGAACCGTCCATTTGTCAGATGCTGGAGCTGGCACTGCGCGGCCGGGGCCATCAGGTCGAAACAGCCGCCAACGAAGCCGAGGCACAGCAGAAACTCTCGAGCCAACTCTTCGACGTGGTTGTCTGCGACATCAACCTGCGGGGCGTGCGCGGCGACGTAAGCGGAATTGATCTGCTCGCCTACGTCCGCACGGTCAGCCCGGATATCCCCTTTGTCCTGATGACCGGAAACGAGCAACTGGGCGAAACCATCATCCGCGCCCTCAACCTCGGTGCCGACCGCTATGTCGTGAAGTCGGACAAACTGGTCGAGGAGCTCGAGCAGGTCGTGCGCCGCGCCGAAGAATACGTGCACGTGCGCCGCGAGCGGGATGCATTCCGGCGCGAGATCCGTCGGCTCTCCACCGACAACATGATCGGCCAGAGCCCGAAGATTCGTGCCATTTTTCAAACCGTCGCCGCGGTCGCCTACACGCAGAGCACGATCCTGATCAGCGGGGAAAGCGGAACCGGCAAGGAGTTGGTGGCACGGGCGATTCACGCCCAGAGCAGCCGGGCCGACCAGCCTTTTGTCTCCATCAACTGTGGTGCCTTTCCAGAAACGTCGCTCGAGAGCGAACTCTTCGGCTACCTCAAAGGTGCCTTCACCGGCGCGCACCAGAACAAGGAAGGCCTGTTCCAGGCGGCCGGCGGCGGGACGCTGTTCCTGGACGAGAT
>JACQTG010000289.1 GCA_016210895.1 Acidobacteriota bacterium | reverse complement strand
CGCTGGTGGAGTTTGACGCGGCTGTCGTAGAGTGCCCGCGCAGCTTGGTCCAGCTTCGCCTTCTCTTGCTTGAGGGTGCGGTGGTGGGCCAGCACCTGGCGCTGGAGTTCCCCTGCGTCCTGGGCTCGGGCGAAGGCCACCACCCCGAACAGGGCCGCGACGAGAATGCAGACGCACAGACGCAAACTCTGCCTCACCGTCCACCTCCTGCAACCATAATCTCAAAACAAGCCCTGCCCGTGAACCCGCTGGCCCTGAATCTTACCACGCGGGAAGCCTCCGAACCATCAACGCAGTGCCGTTCGAGTGGGTCGGAGGTAAAGCGCTGAGTCGCAAGGACAGCTCGTCGGCTCTTCGCGGAGCACTTGCGCTCCGCCGTCGGAGTCTCGGAGTTCAGAGCGGTCTTGCGAGTTCAGGCTTCCGATTGCAGGGAGGAGAAAAGGCACCAGAGAGGCGGAAATTCACGTGCCAATGTCGGTCGGGCACTTTGCCGCATAAACACCAGCAGGTTGTGGGAAATCACTCAAGCATAGGGTGTCTTTTGCCTCCGATTTTGCGGCCTAGGAAGATCTATCCTCTGTTAATTCAGCAGAATACGCCAGCCTGACAATTTGGCATGCAGGATGCGGGTTCTGTTTAGGACTAGTACGAAAATGGACAGACTTTCAGTCATCCGGCCAGCAACCCTGCTTGGCACCGCACTCAAAGGACAGTAAGCCATGGCGAACATACAATCAATACGCGAATCGCAGCCGGTACCCGCGCTCGCGGGGCGTCCGCGCGTTCTCGTAGTCGATGAGGATGAAGCGTTACGGAATACGCTCGCGAACCTACTCACGCACAACGGCTACGAGGTGCTGGTTGTAGCCACGGCCGAGTTGGCCCGCGCGCTACTCGAGGAGAAGGAGTTCGCGCTCGTCCTCCTCGACCAGTTGTTGCCCGACGTCGAGGGGCTTGCCTTCTTGCGCGAGATAAAAGGCTTGCAACCGGAGGCCGAGGTACTCCCCATGACCGCAAACGGCAGCATCGAAAGTGCGGTCGAGGCCATGCGCGAAGGCGCCTATGACTACCTAACCAAGCCCTTCCACATCGGCGAGCTCCTGACCACTTTGCACAAGGCGCTCGAGAAAAGAGCCTTGGAACGGGAAAACCGCTCGCTCCGCTACCAGTTGAGCCAGCAACTCATCAATCGTCTCCTGGTAGGTAGCAGTGTCGCCATGCAGCGCGTCAAGCGACTGATCGAGCAGGTGGCGCCCAGCACTGCGCCTGTGATCATCGAGGGCGAGAGCGGCACAGGCAAGGAGCTCGTGGCCGAGGCTATCCACGCCGCCAGTGCCCGGGCCGGAAAACTGCTGATCAAGCTGAATTGCGCCGCTCTACCGGAGACCTTGCTCGAGGCCGAGCTCTTCGGCTACGAGCGCGGCGCCTTCACCGGAGCCGTGACGCGTAAGCCAGGTCGCTTCGACCTAGCCAACAGCGGCACGCTCTTTCTGGATGAAGTCGTGGACATCCCGCTGACCACGCAGGTGAAACTCCTCCGCGTCTTGCAGGACGGAACCTATGAACGGCTCGGCGGCCGGGAAACGCTGCGGTCGGACGCGCGTATCCTGGCGGCCACCAACCGCAACCTGGAACAAGCCGTGCGCGAGGGGAAATTCCGCGAGGACCTCTACTACCGCCTGAACGTCATCAGCATTCACCTGCCAGCGCTGCGCGAGCGCAAGGATGAAATCCCCGTGCTGGCCCACCACTTCCGCCGGCTCTGCGCCGCCCGCAACCAGAAAACTATCCGCGACATCTCCCCGGCGGCCTTGAGCTGCCTGCTGGCCTATGACTGGCCGGGCAACGTGCGCGAACTCGAAAACGTCATCGAACGCGCCGTGGTACTGTGCGAGACCGAGGTCATCCAGCCCCACGTGCTGCCGGAAGCGCTCAATCCCACCGCCTTCGACACCCGCGGCACTGACCCGGCCACGCCTGACAAGCCCCCCATTATCACTCTCAGCTTCCCGGTTGGAACCAGCCTATGTGAAGTCGAGGACTTGGCCATCGCCGCCTTGCTCGAACATACGCAAGACAACCATACCGCTGCGGCTTCCTTGCTCGATATCCACCCACGCACCATTGCCCGCCACCGTCGGGCCAAGCAGGCGGCCTGAACCAAGGCAGCCTGGTTGCTGCAACTTCAGCCAGACAGCCGAACCAGAAGGGCAACCAGCAGGAACCCACTCAGCAGCGCCAACGAGGGCGCTTTGTCGCTCGGCTCGCGGTGGCTCTCGGGAATGAGCTGGTCGGAGACGACAAAGACCATCGCCCCGGCCGCAAAAGCCAGCCCAAAGGGCACCAGCCCGGAGAGAACATTGACGAAATGAAATCCGGCCGCGGCCGCCACCGGCTCGGCCAGGCCGGAGGCAGTGGCCCATCCCACTGCGGTTGTCCAAGGAGCCCCCTGGGCACGCAGCGGTGTGGCCACCGCCAGCCCCTCAGGAATGTTTTGCAGCGCGATGGCGAGCGCGATAATCGCACCGAACGAGCCCGCCCCCGGAGCATAGGCCACGCCTACCGCCAGGCCTTCGGGAAGGTTGTGCAGGGTGATGGCTACGGCCAGCAGCAGACCCACGCGTGCCCCCGGGCGGTTCAGCCGCGGAGCGAAATGGGGTTCGAGATGAGGGACCGTGCGCTCAAGCAGCCAAATCGTCAGTCCACCCGAAAACAAACCCAGGGCCACGGCCACGATTCCGCCCCGTTCTAGAGCCGGCCAGAGCAAGGTCAGGGCGGCAGCCGAGAGCATCACACCGCCTGAAAAGCCCAGCAGCGTGTCATACACCCGGCGCGGCAGACGGGGCACGAGCACGACCAGGAACCCGCCGAGGCCGGTGGCCAGACCTGCCAGGAGACTGGCGAGGAAGGCTTGTTGGGCTGGGGTGAGCGCTGCTGTTTCAGCCGGTGGCACGCTCGGTTTCCTGCGAATCGCTAGGCCGCTTCTTCGGTGGCTTTCCCGGACCGAGCTTCTTCCCGGCGCGTCTGCGAGATGTCAGCCACCGGCTCGCTCCGGGTGGGCTTCACCTGCTGCGCATCCACCACCGCGATGGCGGCCATGTTGACGATGTCGTTCACCTCCGCGCCCCGCTGGAGCACGTGCACCGGCTTCGACAGCCCCATCAAGATGGGCCCGATGGCTTCCGCCCCGCCGATGCGCGCCAGTAGCTTGTAGGCGATATTCCCCGCTTCGAGGTTGGGAAAGATCAGCACGTTGGCACCGCCCTTGAGCGTGCTGAAGGGGTAGGTTCCCTCGATGATCTCCGGCACCACGGCGGTGTCGGCTTGCATCTCGCCATCGACCATCAACCCGGGCGCGCGCTGCCGGACCAGTTCGACGGCACGCCGGACTTTTTCCGCCAGCGGGTGGTGCGTGCTGCCGAAGTTGGAAAAGGACAGCATGGCCACACGCGGCTCGACGTCGAACCGGCGCGCCATCTCGGCCGTCTCAAGGGCAATTTCGGCTAGGTCTTCGGCGCTGGGCTCGATGTTGACGGTGGTGTCGGCCAGGAAGTAGAGATCGCCCCGCGGCGTGATCAAGAGATAGAGGCCGGAGACTTTGGACAAGCCTTCCCGCAGTCGAACGACCTGCAAGGCGGGCCGAATAGTGTCGGGATAGTGCTGCGTCAGGCCGCTGATCAAGGCGTCGGCATCGCCCCGGTGGACCATCATCGAGCCGAAGATGTTGCGGTTGAGGATCAGCTCTGCGGCCTCCTTGCGGGTTACGCCTTTGCGGCGGCGCAGCTGGTAGAGCTCGTCCACGTATCGGTCAAGGTGGGAGTAACTCGCCGGCTCAATCACCTCCGCGCCGTTTAACTGCAGGTGGAGTTCGGCCGCCCGGGCACGGATCGTCTGCGGGTTCCCCAGCAGGATGGGCATGGCAATCTTTTCATCCAGCAGGATCTGGCAGGCGCGCAGGATCTTGCTCTCCTCGCCTTCCGGGAAGACCACGCGCTTGGGCTGCTTCTGCGCCTTGTGGATCACCGCCCGCATCACCTCATGCGCTTTGCCCAGCCGACGCTCGAGTTGCTCCTTGTACTCCTCGATGTCCACCCGGGATTGGGCTACGCCCGATTCCATCGCTGCCTGGGCCACGGCGGAGGCTTCCCAGATCAGCACACGCGGGTCGAAGGGTTTGGGAATCAAATAGTCGCGACCAAACTCCAGCCGCTCCACTCCGTACGCGCGGCAGACCGCGTCGGGCACGTCTTCCTTGGTTAGTGCGGCGAGCGCGCGGGTGGCGGCGAGCTTCATCTCCTCGTTGATAGCTGTGGCGCGAACGTCAAGCGCACCGCGGAAGATGAACGGAAAGCCGAGGACATTGTTCACTTGGTTCGGGAAGTCCGACCGTCCCGTGGCCATGATCACATCCGGCCGCGCCTTCACCGCCACGTCGTAGGGGATTTCGGGGTCGGGGTTGGCCATGGCGAAGACGATGGGGTTGTCAGCCATCGAGAGCAGCATATTGGGGGTCACACAGTCGCCGACTGACAGGCCGACGAAGACGTCGGCGCCGTGCAGGGCGTCGGCCAGGGTGCGGGCTTCGGTATCGCGGGCAAAGCGCTCCTTGTAGGGATTCATGCCCTGTGTGCGGCCCGTGTAAATGACCCCTTTGGTGTCGCAGAGAGTGATGTTCTCCCGCTTGACGCCCAGCCGGACGTAGTGCTCGGCGCAGGCGATGCCGCTCGCGCCGGCACCGTTGAACACGACCTTCACCTCCTCGATCCGCTTGCCGGCCACTTCCAGCGCGTTCAGCAGGGCGGCGCCGGAAATAATAGCGGTGCCGTGCTGGTCGTCGTGGAAGACGGGGATCTTGAGCGTCCGCTTCAGTTCCTCCTCAATCTCAAAGCACTCGGGAGCCTTGATATCTTCCAGGTTGATGCCACCGAACGTCGGTTCCAGCAGTTGGCAAAGGCGAATGACTTCTTTCGGGTCCTGCGTGTCGACTTCGATGTCGAAGACGTCAATGTCGGCGAAACGCTTGAATAGCACGGCCTTCCCTTCCATCACGGGCTTGCCAGCTCCGGCCCCGATGTTGCCCAGACCGAGGACAGCGGTGCCGTTCGAGATCACGGCCACCAAGTTGCCCTTGGCCGTGTAGGTGTAGAGCAGGGAAGGGTCGGCCTGGATTTCGAGACACGGCGCGGCCACCCCGGGGGTATAGGCAAGGCTGAGGTCGCGCTGAGTGCGGCAGGGCTTGGTGGCCACCATCGCCAGCTTACCCGGCGGCGGTGAGGCGTGATATTCGAGGGCGTCTTCTTTGCGGATGCTCATAACTCCGTTCCTTTCCACGTCGCTTCTGTTCTGACCGCGACGCAGGCGGCGTTCTGACACTCATCGCCACCTGTTGAGAAATCTGGCAACCCGAGGGCCGCGGGTGAGCAATGGGAAACTATTTACTGCGGCTTATCCCATTTACTTTCAACCAACTACGGGAGCCAGACGGAGGTCCTACGGCGGTTGGGCCGCTCCCGGACAGTGTGTCGCCGTCAACTCAAGCCTGAATGGGAGATTTCGACACAAAGTCGTCTCGCCGGGAGCAGTGAAGGGCGGGAGCTGCAGCCGATTCACTTGCGAAAGCGTCGAATTCCTCTACAAGAGCCGATGGACTTTTCGGCAGCGACCCAACTGATGCCCTGCCTAGCGTTAGGTCGGCGCACGTTGATTTTTCCCGCTCCCCTGTCGAACTTCTCGACGAGCGAGTGCCGTAGCTGATTCGACAGCTTTCTTGGCCTCGCGTAACGGGTTGACTGGGTGGGAGTTAGACGAAAGCAAAATTTGCCCCGCCACGCCAACTTGGCTCGCGCCGTGCGTTAGAACGGATGGCTATGCCGGCAACTCCTGCGCGAGTTGACGGGAAAGGAAGGTGGGCCATGACAGTCATCCTGGTACTGGCGACATTCCTCGCTTTCGTCCTGCTCGACTATCTCCTGAGCCGGCGCAAGGCCGTGCAACCGGTGATCACCCAAGCAGCGCGTCCCGTGCGGGCTGCGCTCCAGCCGACCTACGTAGGGGGATATCTGCTGCCGGAGCAGTTGCACTATCACCCCGGCCACAGTTGGCTACTGCGCGAACGGCGCCATCTGGTGCGGGTGGGGATCGATGAGTTCGCCGCTGTGCTGATGGGCGCGGTGGAGAAGATCGAATTGCCCAAGCCCGGCCACTGGATCCGCCAGGGGCAGAAAGCGTTGGCTTTCTATCGCGACGGTCAGAAGACCGAGATGGTTTCGCCGATCGAAGGCGAAGTCATCGAGGTGAATACGGAAGCGCTGAACAATCCCGCCCTGCTGCGCCAGGATCCTTACGGGCGCGGCTGGTTGATGACCGTGTTCGTGCCCGATGAAGAAAGTACAGCGCGGAATCTGGTCCCCACGGGTCTCGTGCCGAACTGGATGCGCGATGCCGTCGAGCGCCTCTATGCCCGGCAGCCGCAACTCGCCGGTGCCGTGGCCGCCGACGGTGGGCGCCCCGCGGACGACATCTTCGCCGCCTTGTCGGACGCATCGTGGCGCGAGCTGACGCGTGAGTTCTTTCTCACCTGAGGAACGTGCCCAGGGGGAACCAGCGCCATGGCGCCAGACCGTCCCTTGGGTTCGGGGAGACCCTGTAGGGAGATTCTGTCGGGTTTTCCCACGGGGAGCCCTTCGCGGCCTGACAGTTTGTCACCCGCTTCCTCTCCGGTGTGGGAAGAAGCGACAACTCCCCATATGCCAACACATTGCTGAGGCTGAGAGATGGCGCGGCAATTGCCCCTAGAGTGGAGAGAGAGGGAGAGACAAAGGAGGTTACAGTGGCGAAAGCGATCCTCTACGACAGCACACTCTGCATCGGCTGCCGGCTGTGCGAGGCCGCCTGTGCCCAGCGCTGGGGCCTGCCCTACGACGACGCCATCGCCGCTGGCGAAGACCTCTCTGAGCACAAGCTCACCGCCGTGCAGACCCACGGCGAGAGCTACTCCCGGCGGCTGTGCATGCACTGTTTGGACCCCACGTGCGTCTCGGTCTGCCCTGTGGGGGCCTTGCAGCAGACCTCGCTTGGGCCGGTGGTCTACGACGAGAAGCGCTGCATCGGCTGCCGCTACTGCATGCTCGCCTGCCCCTTCCAAGTACCGGCCTACGAGTGGAGCCGGCAACTGCCACGGGTCAAGAAATGCGATATGTGCTACGAGCGCCAGCAGGCCGGCCGGCCGACCGCTTGTAGTGAAATCTGCCCCACCGGGGCTACCCTCACGGGCGAGCGGGACCAACTGATCGTCGAGGCCCGCCGCCGCATCGCTGAGAATCCCGGCCAGTACTACGACCACATCTACGGGCTGGAAGAGGTAGGAGGTACGTCGGTTTTATTCCTCTCGGCCGTGCCCTTCGAAGAGCTGGCGATGCGGACGCGGCTGCCACACGAGCCCTTGCCCGTGCTCACCTGGCGCGTGCTCTCGCTCGTTCCGGACATTGTGGCCGTAGGCACGGTACTGCTCGGCGGTGTCTGGTGGATCACCCATCGTCGTGAGGAAGTTGCCGCCGCAGAAGCCGTCGAGCGACAAAACCAAGAGGAAAAGGAGAAGCTGTCATGAACCGTACGCTGCGCCGGCCCCGCCTGACGGTCTGGCAGTGGATTTTCGTCTTGCTCCTGTTGGGCGGCCTGTACGCCACCTATGTCCGCGTCGTCTATGGCCTGGGCGGTGCCACCCATTTAAGCGACCGCTTCCCCTGGGGTTTGTGGATTGGTTTTGACGTGCTCTGCGGCGTAGGCCTAGCCGCCGGGGGTTTCACGTTGGCCGCGATCGTGCACATTTTCAACATCGAGCGCTACAAGCCCATCCTCCGTGCCACCATCCTGACCGCCTTCCTCGGCTACCTGCTGGTGATTCTGGCGCTGCTGTTCGACCTCGGCCGGCCCTACCGCATCTGGCACCCGCTGGTGATGTGGAACCCGCGCTCGGTGATGTTTGAAGTGGCCTGGTGCGTGATGCTCTACACGGCTGTCCTGGGACTGGAGTTTGCACCGACGCTCTTTGAGCGCTTCCGGTGGCAGCGGCCACTGCGCTGGATGCGGATGGCGGTGATTCCGCTTGTCATTGCCGGCGTTATCCTCTCCACCTTGCACCAGTCCTCACTCGGCAGCCTTTACTTGATCGTTCCCCACAAGCTGTCGCCTCTCTGGTATACGCCCCTCTTGCCGTTTTTCTTCTTCCTTTCCTCGGTTTGTGTGGGGTTGGCGATGACTATTTTTGAGTCCTGGCACAGCAGCCGAGCATTTGGCCGGCAGTTGGAGCTGCCGCTGCTGGCGAGCATGGGCCGCGTCCTGGCCGTGTTGCTTACCGTGTACCTCAGCTTGCGTTTCCTTGACTTGCGTCATCGCGCTGCCCTCAGCCAGCTCGCGGAGCTACGCGCGGAAACCTATCTCTTCGGTGTGGAGATTGCCCTCATGCTCCTGCCAATGCTGCTTCTCTTCCGCCGGCACATTCGCACACGACCTGGGGCGCTCTACGCCTGCGCGGTGATGGTCATCTTCGGCTTCGTGGCCAACCGGCTGAACGTGAGCATTACGGGAATGGAGGCAGGCTCGGGCACTCACTACCTGCCGAAGTGGACTGAGGTGATGGTCACATTGATGATTGTCGCACTTGGCTTCGCCATCTTTCGCTTCGCCGTCAAGCATCTGCCGGTCTTTCCCGCCGAGAGGCCGCCGGCGGCGCGGCGCGTACTGGTACCCGTGACCGCGACCGGAGACTGAGCTATGGCAACGCGCACACGCTGGCGCACCCGGCTGCGAGCTGGGCTCGCGGTGAAGCTGGCCGCTCTCTTGGTGGTGAGCACAGCGGCGCTGTTCACCCTCTTCGGCTATTGGAACCTGCGGCACCAGCGCCAGCAAGCGGAAGAACTGGTCCTGCAGAGCGCCGACCGGATCAGCGACCTCATCCAACGCAGCACGCGCTACCAGATGCTGCGCAACGACCGCGAGGCCCTCTATCAGGTCATCAGCACCATTGGGCGGGAGCCCGGTATCCGCCGCATCCGGATCTTCAACGAGGAGGGCCGCATCAGCTTTTCGACCGACCCCAGCGAGGTCAACACCCTCGTCGACAAGCGCGCCGAAGCCTGCTATGCCTGCCACGTCCAGGCCGCACCCCTGACCAAGCTCGCGCGGCCCGACCGCGCCCGCATCTTCACCGATCCCCGCGGTGAGCGCGTGCTGGGCCTGATCCGGCCGATTGAGAACGAGCCCGCCTGCGCCAATGCGGCCTGCCACGCCCACCCCGCCGAGCGCCGCATCCTGGGCGTCATTGACACCGACTTGTCGCTCGCCGCCGTGGACCAGCAACTCGCCGAGAACCAAGCGCAGGCGCGACGCTTCACCGTCCTGGCGGTAGTTCTGATGTCGCTCGGCAGCGTGTTGTTCGTTTGGTGGGTGGTACACCGGCCGGTGAAGGAATTGATCCGCGGGACGCACGAGATGGCCCAGGGGAATCTGGACCACCGGCTGCCCGTGCGCTCGCGGGACGAGTTGGGTGAGCTGGCGGCCTCCTTCAACAAAATGGCCGCTGACCTCTCGACCGCCTATCAGGAGATCACCGACTGGGCGCACACGCTCGAGCAGCGCGTGGAACGCAAGACGGCTGAATTGCAGCGGGCACATACGCAACTGGTGGCCAGCGAGAAGATGGCGGCGCTGGGCAAGCTCGCGGCCACGGTCGCCCACGAAGTCAACAATCCGCTTTCCGGCATCCTCACCTACGCCCGGTTGAGCTTGAAGAATCTTTCCGGTGATGAGCTGAAACCAGTTGAGCGCGCGGAGATGGTGGAGCACCTGCGCATCATCGAGCGGGAAAGTCGCCGTTGCGGCGAAATCATGCGTAACTTGCTCACGTTTGCTCGCCAGGCGCCGCCGCAACGCGCGCCGAGCGACTTGAACACCCTTCTCCAGCGTGCTCTCACCCTGGTCCAGCACCAGTTGGAGTTGCAGGGCATTGAGCTCGAAACACGGCTAGGCGAAGCCCTGCCGCCGTTGGCGTGTGACGCCGGCCAGATGCAGCAGGTGATCCTGGCACTGCTCGTCAATGCCGCCGAGGCCATGCCCCGGGGTGGGCGGCTTGAAGTGAGTACGGAAATCGCCGGGAGCGATAGCCTCCGCATCCGCGTCCGCGACACCGGCGTCGGCATTCCCGCCGATCTCCTGCCGCACGTCTTTGAGCCTTTCTTCACGACCAAGGAGAATCAGCAACGCGCCGGCTTGGGGCTGGCTGTAGCCCGCAGCATCGTGGAACAGCACGGCGGCACAATCGCCGTGAGTTCTACGCCGGGGGAGGGGACGGAGTTTGTGGTGTCACTTCCGCTGGTGCCGCCCGAAGGCTCCCTGGCGGGCACCGGCGTACAGGCGGAGGCAAGAGGAGAAACACGATGAGCACCGTAGAGACGCCCGTAGTCAAGGCGAGAGGGAAAATCTTGCTCGTGGATGACGAATTGGTGGTGCGCGACTCGCTCGGCAAGTGGTTTGCCAGTGAGGGCTACGCGGTCCTCCCTGTCGCCAGTGCCCGCGAGGCCTTGGAGGCGTTGCAAAAAGAGGAGTTTGACCTGGCCCTGGTGGACATCAAGATGCCCGGCATGCACGGGATCGAGCTCCAGAAGCGCTTGCACGAGATTGATGCTGACATACTGGTGATCATCATCACCGGGTATGCCTCGGTCGAGACCGCCGTGCAGGCGCTCAAGCAGGGCGCCTACGACTACATCACCAAACCGTTTGACCCCGATGAGCTCGTGCACCTGGTCTCCAAGGCCCTGGAGCACCGCCAGGCCCAGCGCGAGGTGGTGCGCTGGCGGGAGAACTTGCAGGAAATCTTCCCCCGCACCGAGCTTATCGGCCAGAGCCCGGCGATGAAGCGGGTGTTTGAGCTGGTGGAAATGGTCGCCCCGACGGAGGCCACCGTGCTCATTACCGGCGAGAGTGGTACGGGCAAGGAACTCGTCGCCCGGGCCATCCACGCCGCCAGCCCGCGGCGCTACATGCCGATGGTAGTCATCCACTGCGGCGCCCTCACGGAGACGCTGCTTGAAAGCGAGCTCTTCGGCCACGAACGCGGCGCCTTCACCGGAGCCCAGTATCGCAAGAAGGGCAAGTTCGAGGTCGCCGACGGCGGCACGGTCTTCCTCGACGAGATCAGCGACATCAGCTTGAAGACCCAAACCGACCTGTTGCGTGTGCTGCAAGAGAAGGAAATTGTGCGCGTCGGCGGCACCCAGCCCATCAAGGTGGATTTCCGCTGCGTGGCGGCCACCAATCGCAACCTCGACGAGTTGGTCAAGGAAGGCCGCTTTCGGCCCGACCTCTACTACCGGCTCAATGTCTTCTCCATTCACCTGCCGGCGCTGCGCGAACGCCGCGAGGACATCCCGCTGCTGGTGGGTCATTTCCTGCAGCGGTACGCTGCGGCTATGAATAAGCCTGTGCCGCGTGTCTCCACGGCAGCGATGGACTTGCTACTGGACTATGACTGGGCGGGCAACGTGCGCGAACTGGAGAACGCGGTCGAGCGGGCGCTGGTCATCGGCCGCGGAGCCGAAATTCAGCCGAGCGACTTCCCCTTCCAGCTTCACCCATCCGAATCGCGCAGCGGGCGCACGCTGGAGGATGTCGAGCGGGACCACATCGAGCGCGTGCTGGAGGAAACGGGCTGGAACCTGTCCCGCACCGCGCGCACGCTGGACATTGACCGCACCACGCTCTACAACAAACTCAAGCGCTACGGGCTCAAGCGCCACGACCAGGTCTCGGGATGAAGGCGATTCACCTGCTCGCGGTCGAGGCCGCCGGGGCAGGGTCCGCTCCGGCCGGATACGGCGGTGTCTCGCTCGATCTCCTCGACGAAGTGTCTGCCGCCCTGGCCCGGGTCTTCCACGTCTCCTGCCGCGTCCGCACGGCGCCGCTCAACGCCGACTTTGCCCTTGACCCGACCGGCGCTCAGTACCACGCCACGGCCATTCTCCAGCGGCTGGAAGCGCTGCGGGGTCAGGACTAAATCCGGCTGTTAGGGATTACGGCACTAGACCTATACGTGCCGGTGCTGACGTTTGTCTTTGGCGAGGCGCAACTCTCCGGCCGCTGTGCCCTTGTCTCCGCCCATCGGCTGCGGGAGGAGTTCTACGGGCTTCCGCCGAGCAACGATCTCTTTCACGAACGCCTGGTGAAGGAAGCCGTACACGAGCTTGGCCATACCT
>JACQTG010000281.1 GCA_016210895.1 Acidobacteriota bacterium | reverse complement strand
TCGAGTCCGGCTCAAGGCCAGCGATGCGTGTATCCAAGTCCACAGCACGCGCCGCCGATTCGCTGACCGCTACGCGGTTTGCCGAGCTGGCGGAAAAGGTGCAGCAGTACCGTCCCCGGGACGACCTCGAGCGCTTGCGCCGCGCCTTCGAGTTTTCCGCCCGCGAGCACGCCAGCCAGACACGGGCTTCGGGCGAGGCCTTCCTCTCCCATCCCCTGGCCGTGGCCCACCTGCTGGCCGAGATGCGCCTGGACATCACCGCCCTTTGCGCGGCACTGTTGCACGACATCGTTGAGGACACCCGTGTCAGCCTGGACACCATCGGCGCCGAGTTCGGCCCCGACGTGGCCCGGCTCGTCGCCGGCGTCACCAAGCTCAGCCGGCTCGACTTCTCCAGCCAGGAGGCGCACCAGGCCGAAAGCCTCCGCAAGATGCTGCTGGCGATGACCGACGACATCCGCGTGGTTCTGGTCAAGCTCGCCGACCGGCTGCACAACATGCGCACGCTCGCCTTTCTGCCGCCGGATAAGCGCCTATGGGTAGCCCGCGAAACACTCGAAATCTACGCTCCCATCGCGCATCGGTTGGGGATGGGCCGGATTCGCGGCGAGCTCGAAGACCTGGCTTTCCGTGTCCTCGAGCCCGACCGCTACCTCCAGCTCCAGCAGCAACTGGAAGGGCAGCGCCGGCTCAACGAAAGCTTTCTCACAAGCGTGCGCAGCCAGCTCGCCGCCGAACTCGCCAAGAACAACATTGCCGGCCGGGTCGAAGGGCGCATCAAGCGGCTCTATTCCGTGCACCAGAAGCTCCTCCGGCAGAGTTTGACCTTTGACCAGCTTTACGACCTGCTGGCCTTGCGCGTCATCACTGACACGGTGCGCAATTGCTACGCCGCACTCGGCATCGTGCACCAGCTCTGGCGGCCCGTACCCGGCCGCTTCAAGGACTACATTGCTATGCCGAGCCCCAACCTCTACCAGTCGCTCCACACCACGGTGGTGTCCGAGGGGCAGCACTTCGAACTGCAGATTCGCACCGAGGAGATGCACCGCGTGTCCGAGCAGGGGATCGCGGCCCACTGGAAGTACAAGGACGCCGAGGACACCACCGCCACCGATGCCCAGCGTGTCGCCTGGCTGCGCCACCTGATCGAGTGGGCGAAAGAAGTGGAAGACCCGAGCGAGTTCCTCTCCACCCTCAAGCTCGACCTCTACCCCGAAGAGGTCTACACCTTCACCCCGAAAGGCAAGGTGGTTGTGCTGCCGCGCGGGGCGACGCCCGTCGACTTCGCCTATGCCATCCACACCGAGGTCGGCCACAGCTGCACGGGTGCCAAGGTCAACGGCCGCATCGTGCCGCTGCGCTACCGCCTGCAGAACGGCGAGGTGGTCGAAATCCTCACCCAGAGCGGCCACACGCCGAGCCGCGACTGGTTGAGCTTTGTCGGCACTTCCCGCGCCCGCAACAAAATCCGCCACTGGATTAACTTGCGCCAGCGCCAGCAGGCAATCGATCTCGGTCGGCGCCTGCTCGAGCGGGAGGCCCGCCGCGCCGGGCTGAGCCTGAAGAAGATTCCGGAGGAGAGCTGGTTGCGCACGGCCCGCGACTACGGCTGTCCGAATGTGGACCAGCTCCACGTCCGCATCGGCTTCGGCCAGTTCGCGCCGCGGCAGATTCTGGCCAAGCTCGTTCCGGCGTCCGTGGCCGAGCCGCGGCCACGGCGCGAGCCGCTGCGCGCGCTCCGCCGGACGGTGCGACGGGTCTTCCGCCTGCGCGAGGAGAGAGTGGCGTTCGGTGGCCAGGAGCTGCTCATCTACCGCGCCCGTTGCTGCAACCCGATTCGCGACGAGCCCATCATCGGCTACATCACTCGGGGTCGCGGCATCGCCGTCCACGCCAAGACCTGTCCGAACGTCGAGAACCTGCTCTACGAGGCCGAGCGGCGTATCGAAGTCGAATGGGCGCCTGAGGCGGAAGAAAGCTACCTGGTGCGCCTCGTGATCCAGGCGAGCGACCGCCCGGGGCTGCTGAAGGAAATGACCACCGTGCTGGCCGACCACAAATCAAACATCCGCAACGCCGAAGCCCGCAGCGAGCCGGGCCTGGCCGCCACGATCGAGCTCACCTTCGACGTCACCGGGATGGAGCAACTCGAACGGATTGTGGCCGGACTGAAGAAGGTGCGCGGCGTGGCCAACGTCAGCCGGCTCCCACGCCTCTAGTCGGTGATCAGCGCTGCCCTGTGCCTCGCTCTGCTGGTAGAACCGGCGCTGCCACACCTTGAGCTGCGGGCGCTCGAGCTCGACGTTCGCCTCGACCCGCCAGCCCAGCAACTTACGGCCAAGGCGCAGCTCGACTTGCGCTCGCGGCGCATCCTGCCGCTTGAGACGCTAGTGCTGGTGCTGCCGTCGCCGTTCGCGGCGCGCGCCGAGATTGAAACGGTCTGGGACGACACCGGGCTGCTGGCCTGGCATGCAGAGCGCAGGGAGGAGTCTCTGTTCATCCACGTGGCGCTGGCGAAGCCGCTGGCGCCGCTCGGACGGCGCTCGGTGGTGGTGAGCTTCAGAGTTGACTTCGCAGGCCTTGCTTCTTCCGCCTCGAGCCACGTGAGCGAGCGCGCCGTGCGCTTGGAGTCTAAGGGGTGGTACCCACTGCCCACCGAGGGCGTGGGTGATGCCCTGCGGCGAGTGCGGCTGGGCGTTCGTCTGCCGCATACATGGCGCGTGAGACCGATGGAGGGTCTCAAGCGCCTCCGCACGGGCACGCAGTTTGCCGAATATGAACTCAAGGCGCGGAATGTTCCATCGGGCCAGCTTTTGTTCAGCGCCCGAGCGGAGTAGACTAGCCCGCTTCGAACCCCTTGCTGAGGAGACACGCGATGAAGAAGCGGATTCTCACCGCCGAGGCCCCGAAGGCCATCGGGCCGTACTCGCAGGCCATCGCCGCCCACGGCTTCCTGTTTCTCTCCGGTCAGATTCCGCTCGACCCGGCCACCAACGCCCTGGTCGCGGGCGACGTCGCGGCGCAGACCGAGCGCGTGCTCAAGAACCTGGAAGCCATCCTCAAGGCAGCCGGGGCGTCGCTCGGCCAGGTGGTGAAAACCACGGTTTATCTGGCCGACCTCAACGACTTTGTGGCGATGAACGAAGTCTATGCGCGTTGCTTTCCCGAGGAGCCGCCGGCGCGGGCCACGGTCGAGTGCAGCCGGCTGCCGCGGGACGTCCGCGTGGAGATTGACGCGATTGCGTGGCTACCGGAGGGAGGAAAACGCTAGGGGAGCGACTGGGTGCGCCCGCTGCGAATGCAATCCGTGCACACCCGCATCCGCTTGACTACACCGCCAATCCGGACCCGCACCCGGCGCAGGTTGGCATTCCACCGCCGCCCGGTAACGTTGTGGGCGTGCGAGACGCGATTCCCAAAGCGCGGCCCTTTGCCGCAAAGCTCACACCGTTGTGCCATTCCACCTGCCCTCAGTAGGGATTGCGCTCCGATACAACTTTATAGTATATCAGATTCGCGCCTCCCCTAGACGCTGCTTTGCGCGCCACCAGCCAGCTGACTACAATGATGCGTCACATGGTACGGCCCGTTCTCTTGCTGACGCTTGGGCTGCTGCTGGTCGGGTGTCGTGGCAGCAGTGGGCCCTCCGGGGACGTCTGGGCGCTCGTCAACGGCAAGCCGATTCTGCGGGCGGACGTTGAGCGGCAGTATCGCCGCCAGATGGCCGGCCTGCCCACGCCGCTGAGCGAGGAAGAGGCGCTGAGCCACCGCTTGCGCCTGCTGGGCGAGCTCATCCAGCGCGAGATTCTTCTGCAAAAGGCAGCCCAGCGCGGTACCCTGGCCAGCGACAGCGACGTGGAAACGGCGCTCAGTGAGCTGCGCGCCCCTTATGCAGAGCCTGAGTTCCAGCATCAGCTTGAAATCCAGGGCCTGACGCTGGCCGAGTTGCGGGAAGAGCTGCGCCGCGAGCTCAGCATCCGCAATCTGCTGCAGAAGGAGCTGGCGGCCCGGGTCGGGGTGACCGACGCGGAGGTGGTGGCCTACTACGAGGCGCATCAGGAGCAGTTTCGCCAGGCGGAAGCTCTCTACCACGTGGCGCACATCTTGGTCACGCCGCGCAGCGAGTCCCAGGTGCGCAACCTCAAGAGCGACGACGCCGTGGGCGAGGCGATGGCGCGCCGCAAGATCGAGTTTCTCCAGACTCGTCTGCGCGCCGGGGAAGATTTCGCGGAGTTGGCGCGCAACTATTCGGAAGACTCCAGCACCGCACTCGGTGGGGGCGACCTGGGTTTCTTCCCCGAATCGGCGCTCGAGGAAACGGATCCGGCCCTGCGCAGCGTGGTGCGGACGCTGGCCGTGGGCTCCGTGTCCGGCATCGTGCGCAGCCGCAATGGCTACCATCTGGTCAAGCTGCTCGACCGCCAGCCCGCCGGCCAGCGTGACCTCTCGGAGCCCGATGTCCAGCAATCCGTGCGCGAGCACCTGCGGCAGCGGAAGCGAAGCTTGCTCGAAGCTGCCTACGTCGAAACGGTGCGCAACCAGGCGCGGGTGGAAAATTATCTCGCCCGGCAGATTTTGGAATCGGGCCGCGCTCTGCCCTGAGCTGCGCTCACACGCTCGCCAAGGCCGCTTTCTCCCCCGGACAGAGCTTTCCGTACTCGCTCGTGTACTTCAGCTCCACGTCGTAGTACTTGCCGTGCTCGAGCGAGTAGACCTCGCAGGTGTTGAACGGCCGCGAGTAGATGTGGATGCTGACGGCGCGCTGGCCGTAGTCGGCGTGGTTGCGCACCTGATGGACGGGCTCCTCGGGGTCGACGGCGAGCGGCGCAGTGGGGGAAATCAGGAGAGTTGAGGCTGGTTCCAAGCGGCAGGTTTGCGCGCGCGGGTTGCGGTCGCGTACGCGATAGTTTTGATTTTCGAGCTTTCCGATGGGGACGGCCATCCAGCACTGCTGGTCGCGGTGGTTGTGGATGCGGCTGACCTGGCCGACCTCCCAACAGATGGCAATCACTTCGAAGACGTCGTCCTTGAAGACCAGATTGCGGGTGTAGTTGGCCGGGCTGAAGAAGAGGTAGGGCTGGAGCGACTCGGGCGCGATGGGATGGGTCGAGACGTAAGCGGATACGGCCCGGGTCTCGAAGCCGTTGCGGGCCAGCGCTTCCAGCCCGCGCACGAACTCCTCGATGGTTACGCGCGTCGTCTTGGCCAC
>JACQTG010000280.1 GCA_016210895.1 Acidobacteriota bacterium | reverse complement strand
GAAGACCTCTGGCAGGTACTGCCGGCGCTGGCGAGCAAGGGCGCGGCGGACGAATCATCCCAGTCCGAGCGGCGCTTTCTCGAGGCCAACCTGCGCTATCCCGAGCAGTCGTTGGACGCCGTCTTGGTCTGGGACCTGTTCGAGTATCTCCCCGAAGCACTCCTCGAGCCAACGCGCACGCGGCTGCACACCATCCTCAAGCCGGGAGGGCTGTTGCTGACGGTGTTCCGAAACCGTTACGAGCCGTCGGTGACAAACCGCTACCGGCTCGTGACGCGCCGCACCTTTACTCTGATGCCGACTGAATCCGGGCTTCGTCCCCGGCGAGTGCTGCAGAATCGCGCCATCTTGAATCTGTTCGCGGGGTTTTCGAGCTCGCGCAGGTTCATTGGGCGCGACAACCTGCGCGAGGTGCTTCTCGTCAAATAGCGCGCGCAAGCGCCGGAGCGACTTTAGCCTCTTAGGGCTGCGGCGCCGGCGGTGCTTCAGGCCTTGGAGGGATACCGCCGCGCCCGCCGAAACCTCGCGGGCCGAACCCGCGCTCCTGGAATCCCCGCCCGCCGAAACCTCGTTCGCCGCGGCGGAAGCCGTGGCGACCCCGCGCGCGGTCCTGCAAGCGCGACCGCAGCTTGGCGCGCTGCTCCGGCGTCAGAACGCCTGCCAGCGCCAAGCGGGAATCCACGCGCGACTTCAGCATGACGTGCTGCAGGTCGCTGATTTCCCGGAGCTTCTTGTCCACCAGAGCCCGGTCGGGAGTCTCTGCCTCCAGGAGTTCCTCGAGTTCCATTCGCTTCACGGCCAGGTCGGCTCGATGGCGAATCCCTGTCTTGGCTGCCTCATGCCCGAGCGCCCGCAATTGCTCGATCTGGGCCTCGCTCAAGGCTAGCTCTTCGCGCAGGCCAGGGTTGTCGACGAGCGGACCCGTGTCGTCGAACACAGGCGGCTCCGGCGGCAGGGGCTCGGGCGATTGGCCGAGCAGTGCCGCACCACCCGCTGTCAACAGCAACGCACATACCGCCGCAATGACGGTCTTTCTAGATACTGTCATCTCTTCTCCTTCCAGGACACGCTCCGTTGCTTCTCTGTATCATTCAACCCGCAATCGGGGAAAAAGTCGCGCACCTTCTGACCCAAACAGAGCGCGCGGTTACTCTTCTTTAGGGGCAGCCGCTGCCGGGGCCAATTTTTTCAACAAGCCGGCCAGCTCTTCGCGCGCTAAGGTGCGAGCCGCACTCGTTTCTGGCTCCAGGTGAAACTCGTCGGCCACGGCCAGCAATTCTTCGGCGTTGAAGGTGGGTCGGCCGCTGATCTCGGGAACCTCAATCGTCCCCTTGCGGTTGATGACGCAGGCACGGCCGCCCTGGCGGCTGCGGTACGTGACGACTGTTCGACTGAGGATGGCAAACCGCCGCAGGTCGTTCAGTTTGATTTCTTCACTCATCGCAGAGGAACCCTTACCGGGAAGCCGGGGTGCCGACGCCGACGTCATAGTAGGTGGACCAGGGATGGGCGGCGGCCAGGCGCTGGTTCACGGCCTCGATGTTTTTCACTCCCTGGCCGGTCAGCCAGTCTTCCAGGGCCTTCACCCCTTGCTTGGCATAGACGGGTATGCCGTCCTGCCAGGTGGCGCGCCCGCAGAGCACGCCGCAGAACGCCACGCCCGCCTCGGCCGCGAGCTCCAGGTTCTCGGTGAACTCCGCATTCGACACGCCCGCGCTCAGATAGATGAAAGGTTTCTTGGCCACGGCGGCGGCGCGGCGGAAGAAGTCGAGCGCTTCCGCCTTGCTGTAGGCTTTCGTCCTGGCAAAAGCCCGCGTGCCTTCGACGTATTTCAGGTTGACGGGAACCTCCACCTTCAGCACGTCGACTAGGTACTCCGGCTTCGAAAATTCCGCCATGCTGCGGGTGACGATTTCGGGCTTCTTGCGCGCGTACGTCGGGCTCTTTTCGTCTCCCTCGGGGTCGTAGCCGACGAATTCCAGGAAGAAGGGCACGTCCCAGTAGGCACACTCGGCTCCGATGCGCGCCACAAAGGCCTGTTTCTCCTGGTTGATGCCGGGTGGGTCAAGCGGCGTGTAGTACATCAGAACCTTGATGGCGTTGGCGCCGTCGTCAATGAGCTGCTTCACCGTCAGGGGCAGGAGGTCCGGCATCCGCCCGGGGGCAGTTTTGTCGTAGCCGCTCTTTTCGTAGGCGAGCAGCAGGCCGGCGTTCGCACTGCGCTCGCGCGAGGCCGCGAGCCCATACTCGGGATCGAGCAGGATGGCGCTGGCGTAGGGTGTCAGAACGCGGGTGACGGCGGCCTTGAACTCGCCCATCATTTCCGGCGTCACCTGCTCGGACGCTAGGCCACGCTCCTTGGCAATGGCTTTGCGCAGCGAGCCGCGCTGGTCCATCGCCGCCGCCGCGATGACGCCGCGCTGATCAGAAACTTTTTGTAACCCTTTGAGCTTTCCCGAGGTGAGTTTCGCCATGGGCCTCTGTTCCTCAGTCGTGGATTTTACTACCCCAGGCGTGCGAGGGCTATCGAGAACGCCAACGGAGGGGTTGCGGGAGCGGGTGGCGCATTCTAGAGTTGACAGCGCTTCGCTTTCCTTCTACACTGGCGTGGGGAGATGCAACTAAGTTGCAACAAGTTGCAACACCCAAGGTCACCTCTCTCCGCGCAGACTGATGCTCTCAGCCTTTCTCATTGCCCTCCGGGAGGGCGTCGAAGCCGCGCTCGTCGTCGGCATCGTCCTGCTTTATCTGCGCAAGACGGCACGGCCCCGTCTGGAACGCTGGGTCTGGTTTGGCGTCGTGGCCGCTTTGGTGGCCAGTGTAGCGCTGGCGGTCGCGCTCGAGCGCTTTGCCTGGAATCAGGAGACCGTGGAAGGGTTCTTGCTCCTGGTAGCCGCCGTCTTGCTCGTCACCATGATTGTCTGGATGCAGCGGGTGGCGCGCCGGCTGCGGCAGGGGATCGAGCAGCGCGTCGAGCACATCGCCGGAGGCTCCCGCTTCGCCGCTCTGGGCTTGTTTCTTTTCGTCTTTCTGATGGTCGCCCGCGAAGGAGCCGAGACGGTGTTGATGCTCGCCGGGGTGGCCGTCAACACCGAAGGCCTGCTTGTGCTCCTCGGACTCGGTCTGGGTCTGGGCACGGCCATCGCTCTGGGTGTTTCCTTTTTCAAGGGTATGTTGCCGATTCGGCTCGACCGCTTCTTCCACGTGACCAGCCTGGTCTTAGTCATCGTAGCCGTGCAGCTTACCCTGACCGGGCTGCACGAGCTCTCGGAAGCGATGGTGATTCCTTCAGGGCCGCGGATGATGGCTCTGCTGGGGCCGATTGTGCGCAATGAGGTCTTCTTTTTCGTGGTCGTCCTGGCCGCGGCCGGCTGGCTGGTGGCGCGCGAACTGCTGCTGCGCCGCCAGGGAGCCTTCTCGGTTGGGTCCCTGAACGAGGCCGAGCAGCGCCGTGAGCGTTGGCGGCACCGGCAGCAGCGTCGCTGGATGAGCGTCGCCGCCACCACCACCTTCGGCATCGCCCTCATCCTGACAGCCGAATATGTCTATGCGCGCAACGATCAGGCACTGAGTCCTGCACGGCCGGTCGTGGCTGAGGGCGCGGTCATCCGCATCCCGGCGAGCCCGTTGCGTGGTGGCAACTTGCACCGCTTCGCCTGGACCGACCGGGATGCGACGGTTCGCTTTCTGGTCATCGAGCACCCCACTGGGGGGCTTGCCACCGCGCTTGATGCCTGCCAACTGTGCGGCATCGTCGGCTACTACCAGCGCGAGGGCAATGTCATCTGCAAGAACTGCGCGGCTGTCATCTACATCCCCTCCATCGGCCAGGGCGGCGGCTGCAACCCCATCCCGCTCGCTTCACGGATTGAGGACGACACGCTGGTGATTCAGGTGGACGACCTCAGAGCCGTCAGCAGCGCTTTCCGGGACTGACGATCTCCGATGTTCCTTCGCCTCCTTCGCGCTTCGCTGGGGAGAAATCGCCGTCGGCTCGCGCTCGCGCTGGCGGCCTTGGCCCTCGGCACCGGCGTGGCCGCGGCCGCGCTGAGCGTGGCTTTCGACGTCGGCGACAAGCTCGCGCGCGAGCTGCGTTCCTTCGGCGCCAACCTCCTCGTGCTCCCCAAGGCGGACACGTTGCCGGTCGAGCTCGGCGGCGTAGACCTGCGGCCCCTGAGCGAAGGCAGTTTCCTCCGCGAGGACGACCTGCCCAGGCTCAAGCAGATTTTCTGGCGGCATCACATCCTGGCCTTCGCGCCTTATCTCTACCAAAGCGTGCAGCTGGCCGACGACCGCACGGTGCAGCTCACGGGTACCTGGTTCCGGAAATCCCTTCCGCTGAATGACGGCACGACAGTTGAGACCGGGCTGCTGGCTGTCCATCCCAGTTGGCAGGTTGAGGGCGCGTTGCCGCGGGATGCCGCCGTAGCGGAAGCCCTGGTGGGCCGGGCGCTCGCCGAGCGTTTGCGCTTGCAATCCGGGGTTGAGTTGAGCGTGGGGATTCCGGGCCGTGGCGTCGAGCGCCTGCGCGTGCGTGGCCGGCTGATTACGGGCGGGCCGGAGGAAGAGCAGGTGTTCGTTCCCCTGGCTTGGCTCCAGGAGATGACCGGGCGAGCCGGGGCGTTGCGCCGGCTGGAGGTGAGCGCGCTCGTCAGTCCGGATGATCCGCTGGCGCGGCGGGATCCCCGCTCGATGACGCCGGCCGAATACGACCGCTGGTACTGCACGCCCTACGTCAGCTCCATCGCGCACCAGATCCAGGAGGCCCTGCCCGATACTGAAGCCCGCGTCATCCGTCGCGTCGCCCAGGCGGAGAGCGCCTTGCTGAACCGCATCAACCGCCTGCTCGCCTTGGTCAGCCTGGCGGCCCTGGGAGCGGCTGCATTGGCGATGCTGGGCAGCACCCGGGCCGCAATGCTCGAGCGGCGGCGGGAAATCGCCTTGATGAAGGCGCTGGGAGCCGGCGGCTTGCTTCTTGGGGGTTTCTTCCTCACCGAGGCTGTGCTGGTGGGCCTCGTGGGAGGCGTGCTCGGCTACGGGCTGGGCCTGGCCGGAGCGGAATGGATTGCGCGAAGCGTGTTTGGCACGGAGCTGGACCCGAAGCCGCTGCTGGTGGTTGGCATTGCCTTGCTGGGCGTGCTCGTCGCCCTCATCGGCACGGTCTGGTCGATTCGGCAACTCCGAGCGTACAGTCCGGCGACGGTGTTGAAGGAGAAGTAGGGTGTTCTGGCGGATGGTCAAGCGATCGTTCTGGCAGAGCCAGCGACGCACGCGTGTGGCCGTGGCCGCGCTGACGCTCGCAGCCGCCGTCACGTCCGCTCTGATCAATCTCTACTTCGATGCCCGAGCGAAAGTGAGCCGCGAGTTTCATCGCTATGGCGCGAACTTGCTCGTGACGCCGACGAAAGGGGAGCTGCTCGAGGAGGCTCTGGCCGAAGAGCTGAAGGTAGTTTCGGCGGGACGCATCACCACGGTGCTCCCCTATCTCTACGCGGTGGCGCAATTCAATGGCGAAAGTGTCGTCCTGGCGGGGACCTATCTCCACCAGGCAAGCGCCCTGCGGGCGACGGCTGAGCTTGAAGGCGAGTGGCCGGAGAATTCTTCAGACCGGCGGCACTGTTTGGTAGGCGCCAGCGTGGCCGCGCACTTCCAGCTTGGCCCAGGG
>JACQTG010000007.1 GCA_016210895.1 Acidobacteriota bacterium | reverse complement strand
GCTCACTGAACCGTTTCTTGTTGAGAAAAGCGAATACCAGAGACACCAAGAAGGCGAACAGAGCCATCGCCTGGAAGTGCGTCAGGACCAGCGTGTCGGCCAGGGTGTGCATCCGCCTCACTCTTTCTTACCTGCTGCGATGTCGTAGGCGTCGAGCGCGGTTAGGATATTGAGCACGCCTGCGGTCAAGAAGTAGCTGGTTCCATAATCACCGAGTGCCCGTGCCAACTCACCAGTGCCCAAGCCGACCATCTTGGCCCCAAAGAACAGCAACCCTACGCCCAAGTCGGCCAGGAATCCCAGCATGTGGAAGAAATTGCCCGGCTCCCAGTCAAATAAGTGCCCGCCCATCGCCAGTCCCAGCCCGGCCAGAGCGACGATGGAAAAGAAGAAAGCCGCTGCGCGGTCGAGTTTGCGCAGCAGCAAGTGCCCGAGGCCGGGCACTAACCAACCCGCCAGCCCAATGGCATAGGGCTTCCAGACCGCCTGATGCACGGTCGCCCGTTCCGTCAGCGTGGCTTGACTGGCTTCCTTGTGCATTCCTACCCCAAAATGCGGACGATCTCATTCTGCACGCGCCCGGTGACGCGCGCGTCGCGCTCCTCAACATAAACGTTCACTTCCAGTCGGACGCCAAACTCGGCCAGGTAGATACCCGGCTCGATGGAAAAACAGGTTCCGGCGACCACTTCGCGCTCATCGTGCGTTTCTAGATTGTCCATATTGGCCCCGGTGGAATGAATTTCAGTCCCGATGGAGTGGCCTGTGCGGTGGACGAAGTAGTCGCCGTAGCCACTCGTCTGGATCACGCCGCGCGCCACATCGTCAACCTGGTAGCCGCGGATGGTTTCGCCGCGTTGGCGGGCGTGGGCGACGAACGCCAGCGCCTGATCCCGGGCTTCCTTGACGATCGCGAAGATTTCCTGGTTACGACGCGGTGGATCCCCACCCGTATATCCGACCCAGGTTATATCATAGTAAACCGCCTCGGGCTTCTTCCGCTTGGCCCAGATGTCGAGCAAGACCCAGTCACCCCGCCGGATGGGCCGGGCGCGATCTGCTCGCGGCTCGTAGTGCGGATCGCCGCTGTTTTCATTCACGGCCACTATGGGCAGCTCTTCGGTCACGAGGCCGCGTGCGTCAAACTGCTCCAGAATCCACTGCTGCAGGCTGTACTCGTCGAGGCTTTTCTCGGCTCGCAGATGCTCGCCGATGCGCTCGAAGGCCTCCTGCATGATCGTGTCCACCAACCGCCCTGCGGCTCGGTGCATCTCGAACTGCTCGGGCGACCAGCAGGCTTCGAATAACTGTACTAGGTCGGCTGAACTTACCACTTCTTTCCCCAGGCTGCGCACGAGCTCCACCGTGCCGGCATCAACGAGCGAGACGTACGGGATCGCATTCAGTGGCGAATATTGCATGGCGATCCGGCGGGCCGAGCGCAACATCTCTTCCAGCCGCATTCGCTGCTCTCCCCAACTGGCATACTCATGCTTCGCACCCGGCAGGCCGTCCAGCCGCGCCGCCTCGATCCGGTGCACCAGCTTCCGCGGCTGCCCCGTGGCGGGTATGAGGTAGTACCAGCGGCGCGTTGCCATCCCTGGCTCGAGTCCAAGCAGCCGATTGGCAATCGGGTCGCGGTGACGGAAATCATAGAGGAGCCAGCCGTCCAGCTCCCGGCGCGCGAGCTCACGCTGGATGGCACTCAGCTCGAACTTCATGCGGGCTTCGCCCCCGAACTGGGGAGAAAGGGCCGCCACTGTTCTTCCCGCGGCGGGTGAGTGAGCAGGCTGACGGCAATCAGCAATACCACCGAGAAGATCAGCGCCGGAACTACGGCATCCACCTGGCGGGTAAAGTTAACAAAAGTGTTCTCGGCCGAGCCGAAATCCACCACCAAATTCCACCCAATGCTGATGGCTGTGCCGGCAATGATAGAAGCGAGCGCCCCGGCGCTGGTAGCGCGTCGCCAGAAAAATGCCGCCAGCACGACCGGGGTGACGGCGGCTCCATACACCGTGTAGGCATAAAGCGCCATCCGCAGGATGGAAACTGTGTGCGCGGCCAGCACCAGGGCCACGATGCCCAGCCCGAACACGATCAGCCGTGACAATGCCAGGATTTCGCGCTCGCTCGCTTGCGGCCGCAGGAAACGCCGGTAGACGTCGTGGATTAAGTTCGAAGCCGGTGAAAACAGGTAGTTGTTTCCGGTGGAGATGACCTTGGCGAAGATGCCGCCCAGGAGGAGTGCCCCGAGCACTGCCGGCAGGCCCTGACGGGCGCTGACCGGGATGATGTCGCGCGGGTTGGCATCCGCGAAAATGCCGCTCCCCACCACTGCCAGAGCCACAATCACCGTTTCCAGCACCAGCGTGCCCAATATCCAGCCGCCCACGGCGATTTTGGCGTCGCGCTCCGAGCGGGCCGAGAAAAACTTCTGGTACATCGCCTGGTTGCCGAGGATGAGGAAGAGTACGGGCAGGAAGAAGTTCAGCGCCTGATACCAGCGCAGCGGCCCCAGCATAGTGAAATGGTTTTCCGGCAGGCTGGACCGGACTTGCTGCCAGCCGCCGCCGAAATCGACCAGCAGCGGCAAGGCCAGGCAGGCCGTCACGGTCACGAGCAACCCGACCACCAGGTCCAGATAGGCCACCGAGGCCATCCCCGCCAACGCGGTGAAGGTGATGACAAAGGCGGCCATGATGTACATCCCCATTTCGGGGCTGATCTGCTCGGGGAAAATCAGATGCAGGATGTCGCCGCCGCCCCGGAACTGATAGCTGGTGATGCCGGTGTAGGCGATGACGATGGCCAGGGTCCCGAACAGTCGCGCAAAGCGGTTGTAGCGGATCTCGAGCAGGTCGGGCACGGTGTACTGGGCAAAGCGGCGCGCGCGCCCGGCAATCAGGGCAATCACCGCCAGCCCGGCCCAGCCGCCGGCCGGCTGCCACAGGGCGGCAAAGCCGTTACGAAAGGCATTCTCGGCCCCGGCAAACAGACTCCCGGCACCAATCCAGGACGAAAGCAGCGTGAACACCAGCACCGGCCAGGTCAGCCGACGGCCGGCGACGATGAAGTCGGCTTCCGTGCGAACTTTGAAGCTCTGCCAGATGCCGACGCCTAAGAGCGTGACCAGAATCAACACCAGAGCTGCGATGTAGAGTGTCGCGGGCGGCATAAGAGGTGGATTCGCTTGTGAGTTGCCCTCCCGAAGGTTCAGCTTGTAACGCTAGTCCCGCCGGCTGTAGCGAGCCGCGGCCAGCCGGAGCCGTTCGAGAACCGTAGCGGCGTCAATCCCGGCCACTTCGACCAGCTTCAGGGACCGCCGTTCACCGGCGGCTATCTTAATGGAACTCTTGGGGAGGCGCAAATGCTCGGCCAGGAGCTCGATCAAGGCCCGATTGGCCCGGCCTTCGACGGGCGGCGCGGTCACGCGGACACGCAAGACTCCGGCTGCAAGGCCGGCAATCCCTTCCCGGCGGGCGCGGGGCTGCACTTTGACGTGGAAGCGCACCGCCCCGCCCCGGCTCTGCACTTGGAGAGTCATTTTTCACCCGGCCGCGGGCCGAAGAGTGCCGTGCCGAGGCGAACCATTGTGGCCCCCTCTTCGATGGCCACCTCGAAGTCGTGGCTCATTCCCATCGAGAGTTCGCGCAGTTTGACCTGGGGAATCTGCTGCCGCGCAACCTCTTCCGCCAACTCGCGCAAGCGGCGGAAGAAGGGCCGCACCTGCTCGGGGTCGTCGAAATAGGGTGGCAGAACCATTAACCCGCGCAGGTCGAGCTGCGGCAAGGCGCCAACCTGCTCCACCAAAGCCAGCAAGTTGGCTTCGGGCACGCCGAATTTCGTCGGCTCCTTCCCTAGGTGGACTTGGATAAGCACAGGCAGTTGCTTGTCGAGGTCCGCTGCATCGCGGTTGAGGCGCTCGGCCAGGCGGAGGCTGTCAAGCGAATCCACCCGGTCGAAGAGCTCGGTCGCCCGACGAGACTTGTTGGTTTGCAGGTGGCCGACCAGGTGCCAGGTGGCCTCCGGCAAGCTCAAGAAGCGCCGCTTCTCCTCGAACTCCTGCACCCGGTTTTCGCCGAAATGCCGCAGACCGCAGCGGTAAGCCTCGGCGATGTAGGCAGGCTCGACCGTCTTGGTTACGCCGACCAGCGTGACTGAATCCGCGCGGCCGGCGCGCCGCAAGGCGGCCTGGATGCGTTCCTGAACGCGTTCCAGGCGGAGAGCAAACGGCGCACTTTCAGAGAGATGCGCGGACATGCGCCGCCATTCTACCACCCAGCGGCAGACCCGTCGTTGGAACGCCGGCCGCAGAGGCTTTCGTGCTATACTGGCGTATCCAATGGCGTTGCTAGAGCACGAGCGCCGCGTCCAGCCGCGCATCAAGCCGGAAAAAGAAATTCTGGTCGAGTATCCGGAATTCCGCCCGCGCGTGCGCAATATCAGCATTAGCGGCGCGTTCATCGAAGACCCACGTCCACTGCCCCGCGGTCGTGTGCTCCAGGTGCGGCTTCTGCTCGACGGCGAGCAGACCATCCAGGCCAAGGCCATGGTGCGCCGGAGCGAACCCGACGTGGGCATGGGGGTGGAATTCATTGAGATGACCCCAGACGACCGCAACCGGTTGCGCAAGTTTGTCGGCGTCACGGCCAAGATCGAACGACTCCAATCCTTCTGATTTGGACTGCCGCCCGCGTGCGGGGCACATTCATCACCTTCGAAGGGATCGACGGTTCGGGGAAGACCACCCAGCTCAAGCGGCTGGCGGCCTACCTGCGGGGTCGGCGACTGCCTGTGCTGGTGACGCGCGAGCCCGGTGGCACGCCCGTGGGGGAGCGGGTTCGCGCGGTGCTCCTGAGCCGCCGCTCCCAGGGGATGGACCCCCGCACGGAAGTCCTGTTGATGTTTGCGGCGCGGGCCGAAAACGTCGCTCGTGTCATTGCGCCCGCCCTGGCAGCCGGTAAGGTTGTGCTCTCGGATCGCTTCACCGACGCATCTTTTGCCTACCAGGGCTACGGACGCCGTCTGCCGCTGGCTTTCATCCGCTCCCTTGAACGCTTCGCTTGCCGTGGCCTCAAGCCCGACCTGACCGTGGTCCTGGACATCAATCCCCGCACCAGCGTCCGCCGGGCGCTGCGCCGTATGCGCCGCGCGCGCCGGGACGAAGCGCGATTCGAGCGTGAAACGCTGGCCTTCTATCGGCGTGTCCGGCGGGGCTACAAGGTGCTGGTACGTGCCGAGCCGCGCCGCGTGCACTTGCTGGACGGTGAGGACACGGTAGACAAGATTCATCAGAACGTCGTCCGTATAGTGCAGGCGCGCCTCAAATTGAAGCAGCCGGTCAAGCGCGCTCGATAACCGATGGGCTTTCGCGATCTCGTCGGCAACGCCAGAGTGATCGCCGTCTTGCAGCGGATGCTGGCCCGCGACCGCATCCCCGCGGCGCTGCTCTTCGCCGGCCAGAAAGGCGTCGGAAAATACACCCTCGCCACGATGTTGGCTCGCGCCGCCCTCTGCCAGAAAAGTGAGGGGGATTTCTGTAGCCGGTGTGAGAATTGCCTAACCTTGGCGGCTCTGGATGACTTGCCGGCACTGGCCGAGGCGGCCCGAGAAGCCCGCGGGCGGAGCGACCCAGAAGAGGTGCCTCTGCTGATACAACCGCACCCGGATGTTACGGTCGTGGTTCCGGACCCGACCTACATTCGGATGAGCCAGATGCGGGCTGTGCGCCGGTTGGCTTATACTGCGCCGGCTCGTGCCCGGCGATTTATCCTGCTCGACGATGCCGAGCGGCTGCGCGCTGATTTTGCCGGTACCTTGCTCAAAGTCCTGGAGGAACCTCCCGCCAGCACCTATTTCATTCTGATCAGCCACGCCCCCTACGAGCTTCCGGTCACCATCCGCTCCCGCACCGTGTCGTTGCATTTTGCTCCCCTAGCGGCCGAAGCCATCGAGAGCTATCTGGCCAAGAAACGCCCGGACCTCAGCCAGAAAGACAGAGCGCTGGCAGCCAGTGCCGCGGCGGGCAGCCTGGGACGCGCCCTGAGCCTCGACGTTGAGCAGTACCGAGATGTCCGCCACCAGGCCTTGAATTTTCTCGCCACCACACCCGGGGAAGAGTTGGACCCGGCTGAACTGTTTGCCGCTACCGCGCAATTGGCCGGCCGCGGCCGTTCCACAGCGGACGAGACCGCGGCTCCGGGCGGGGGCCGGGCAGCATTTGAGTTTTCTCTGGAAGTGTTGTATAGTGTCACCAGGGACGTCCTGTATCTGAAAGCCCAGGCTTCCGATCTCGGGTTGCACAATCCAGACGTCCGCAGCGAGCTCGAACGCTTGAGCCGCCGGGTCGGCTGGCAGTGGGTCACTGAGAAAGTGGGGGGTCTGGATCGCATCGAGCACGGGCTACGGCGAAACGTTAACCGCCAGCTCGGCTTGGATGCGGTGGCGCTGGGTCAGCAAGCGGGTGAATTAGGGGAAACGCCGGAGCCCGCGGGTGCATCTGAATAAGTAAGCGAGCCGGGAAGTTTCCTGCGGCCTGGAGGTCCTTCGCCCGAAGCCGCAACGCTTCAGGGGTATCGCCCAGGGAGGGTGCCCAGCAGACCCACGTCAGTACAGGAGATGTCCTACTAGAAGGAGTAACTACCGTGAACCGCCGACTCATTCGTCCATCGCTGGCAGAGGTCAAGGAACAGGTGGGCAGCGCGCCGGGCGCGCGCAAGAAACCCGTTCCGCCTGAGCAAACAAACGCCGAATCCTATTACTACGTCAAGCAGATGCAGGCCCGAACGCCGATGGTGGTGGTGCTGGCCGACGGAGAGGTCATCCGCGGTACCATCGAGTGGTACGACAAGAATTGCGTCAAGATTACCCGTACGGCGCAGCCCAACCTGCTCGTTTACAAGTCGAGCATCAAGTATCTCTACAAGGAGACGAACGGCGCGGGCCAGGAACGGCGCGAGGAGCCAGAACTGGAGACGGCTACGATCGGGACGGAGCGCGACTAACGCGCGGCCCGGTGGGAGACGCGGGCAAACTCCTACCTCTCTCTTTTCCTCCGGATGGCGTAGGTGAGGAGACTCTTGGCCACCCGCTCACGCCTGCGATTCCAGACGTCGACTTCGCCTACGGCAATTCGCCGCCCCAGCCGCAATACCCGTGCCTCGGCCCGCAAGCGCCCGCTCCGGTGCGCGGCCAGGTAGTTCACGCTCATCTCAATCGTCGCCATCCGGGTCTGCGGCGGCACCAACGTGAACAACGCCATACCCAGGGCCGTGTCCACGAGCGTGGCTATCACGCCGCCGTGCACCGCTCCCTGTGGATGCAGGTGCTCCTCGCGGATGTCGAGAAGCAGCGTCGCCTGACCCGCACGTAGCCGCTCGAGCTTCATCCCCAACTGCCGGACAATCTCCACCCGATGAAACGTCTGCCGAATCCGGTCCAGGTGCCGTGGGCGGACTTTTTTCTTGCGCATCGTTCTTCACGCAGCCGTAAAACCCGCGTCCAGCGGGATCGCCGCCCCGGTCATCCAGGAGGATTCATCCGAGGCGAGGTAAACGGCCAATCGGGCCACGTCTTCAGGCCGGCCCATGCGCGCTAGCGCCAACTGCTCTACCCGCTTCCGGCGCTCCCCTTCCGGATCTGCGCTCTGGCTCAGAAGAGTTCTGACTATGTCGGTCTCGATGATCCCGGGACAGATGCAGTTGACGCGGATCTGGTCCGGCCCCAAATCCAAGGCCATCGCGCGCGTGAGCAAGGTGACACCACCCTTCGAAGCGGCGTAGGCAACGCGCCGTTTGATTCCCACCAATCCCAGGATCGAACTGATGTTGACGATCGAGCCACCGCCCGCGCGCCGGAGCACCGGAATCGCCGCACGCGACACCAGAAAAACTCCTTTTAGATTGATATTGATGATCCGGTCCCAGTCAGCTTCGCTGGTTTCTTCGGCCGTGCCTTTGAACCACACGCCGGCATTGTTGACCACTACATTCAGCGTGTCGTACGCCTCGACCGTGCGAGCCACCAAGCGCTCAACTTCCGTGCTGCGGCTGACGTCGCACGGCTCCACCAGGCACGATCCGCCCGCCGCCCTAATGGCGTCCCGGACCTCCTCCAGCGGCTCGCGTCTGCGGCCGGCGATAACCACTGTGGCACCTTCCCGGGCGAACAATTCCGCGCAGGCGCGCCCGATGCCTGTGCCGCCGCCGGTGATGAGGGTCACTTTGTTCCGGAGCCGCACCGAAAATCCCAGGTGGTTCGTCTAAGAAAAGAAGAAGCTCAGGAATCTAACATGCGGGGCGGTCGATGTCCAGGCAGCCAGTGTATGACCGGGACGGCTTGAGGCGGCGGAGATGGTTTGTTAGAGTCGGACTTTGCCTCTCGGGGCAGCGATGAGAATTGGCATTACTTGCTATCCGACCTATGGCGGCAGCGGCGTGGTGGCCACCGAACTGGGAATGGAACTCGCCGCTCGGGGCCATGAAGTGCATTTCATCACCTATGCCCTGCCCATCCGGTTGGCCGAGCTGCCCGACCAGCCGGACGTAGCCAGCCGCGTCAGCTTCCACGAAGTCGAGGTCAGCCACTATCCCCTGTTCGACTACCCACCCTACGAGTTGGCTTTGGCAACACAGATGGCCGAAGTGGCCGAGCACTACGAGCTCGACCTGCTCCACGTCCACTACGCCATCCCGCATTCCGTCAGCGCGCTACTGGCGCAGCAGATGCTCTCGCGGCGGCGCCTGCCCTTCGTCACCACACTTCACGGCACCGACATCACCTTGATCGGGCAGGATCGGTCCTATCTGCCCATCACGCGCTTTGCCATCGAGCGCAGCGATGGCGTGACCGCCGTCTCCGAGTACCTCCGCCAAGTCACCTTGCGGGATTTCAACCTGCAAAAGTCCATCGAGGTGATTGCCAATTTCGTCAACTGCGAGCGCTACCGTCGCCAGCCAAACCCTACCCTGCGCGCCCAGTTTGCCGGGCCAGAGGAGCCCATCGTCGCCCACCTTTCGAATTTCCGCCCCGTCAAGCGCCTGCCGGATGTGATTGAGATTTTCGCGCGCGTGCGCCGTGCTTTGCCAGCCAAGCTCTTGCTCATAGGCGACGGTCCGGAGCGCGCCAAGGCGGAATGGCTGGTGCGCGAGAAGGGCGTCGAGGAGGACGTGCACTTTATGGGCAAGCAAAATCGCGTCTACGAGAAGCTGGCCCTGGCCGATCTGTTCTTGCTGCCGAGCGAAATGGAGTCCTTCGGTCTGGCGGCACTGGAGGCAATGGCCTGCGAAGTTCCGATCATCGCCACGCGTGTGGGCGGCGTCCCGGAAGTCGTCACCGACGGCGTGTGCGGCTACCTGGCCGACGTGGGCGACGTAGCGACAATGGCAGAACGGGCGCTCGAAGTCCTGTCAAACCCGGAGCGGGCACGCCAGCTCGGCCAGCAAGCCCGTGCCTGTGCCCAGCAGCGTTTTTGCTCCACGCTCATCATTCCCCACTATCTGGCCTTCTACGACCGCGTCCTCCAACAGAGTCAATAGTTGAGGTTTCATCTGCGGCCGCCCTAGAGATGGCGGAGTTGATCCTCCGACAGACCGAAATAGTGGCCGAGCTCATGGAGCACCGTCAGGCGAACCTGCTCGCGGATTTCCTCCTCCGTCGCGCAGACGGCTTCAATGTTTTTCTGGTAGAGGATGATGCGGTCCGGTGGGCTCGGCTCGAAGACGCTCTTGCTTGTGCGCGGAACGCCCGTGAACAGGCCCAGCAGCAACCGGCCTTTCCCGGCTCCGCCCCCTCGTGACCTTCTGGAGCCAGGTGGTGCGTCTTCCACCAGCACTACAATGTTTTCGAGCTTGGTGCGGAATTCGCCGGGCAGCTCCCCGAGAGCTTCTTCCACGAGCCTCTCAAACTTCTGCCGCTGCATTTCCCCGCCACGCTCAGCTGATCTGGCGGAGAAGATATCCCACGCCGTAGGCCACCGCGGCAGCCACGGAGCCGACCAGCAGCATCTCCAATCCGCTCACAAACCAGCGTGCTCGGGTAACTAACGTGCGCAGGCTTCCGACTGCGAACAGTGTCATCCCGGTGGCTCCGCAAGAGGCCCAAAAGATGTGGTCGCCGTCTACCAGGATGAATGGCAGCAGGGGTACGCTGCCGGCGGCGATGAACGCCGCAAAGATGGCCGCCGCGTGGCCGACCGCGTGGAGCTGGGTTTCGGTCCGCATCCCCGTGACGCTGAGCTGGTACTCCTGCTCCGAGCGCGTGCCCAGATAGTTGCCCGCGCCCATTGCAAAGCCGTCGGCAAGCAGGTTCGCCACACCCAGAATGATAGCCACGCGTGGGCTGAGCGCTGCGCCCGTGGCCCCGCTAACTACAGCAAAGGTGGTGATGATGCCGTCATTGGCCCCGAACACCAGGTCGCCAATGTGGTGCGCCCAGGAGGGCCAAAACCCAAGCGCGGCAGTTGATTTCGGGTCAGGTTGCAGTGGCACGTTGCCTCCTGTTCCTCTGGCGTGGATAACTGTGGGAGCGAGCCTCGTTTGCGACAATCCCTTACGTAGGCGTGAGTTCGGGTAATTCGATGTGGACGTAGGTGCCTTCGCCCGGACGGCTGTCGATGCGGAGCACGTAGTCGCTGCCGTAAAGCAGCTTGAGCCGCTCGTACACGTTGCTCATCCCGATGCCGGTGCGGGTGATGGCGGCGATCCGCTCGGGCGGGATGCCCACGCCATTGTCTTCCACTTCGATAACCAGGCGCCCGTTGCCGCGCGCTGTGCGCAGGCGAATGCGGCCGCCTTCGATCTTGTCGCTCAGCCCGTGGCGGATACAGTTCTCCACGATCGGTTGCAAGAGCATGCTCGGCACAATGGCTTCGAGGGATTGCTCCTCGATCTCTTTGAAGAATTGCAGCTTTTCCGGGCCGAAGCGTTTGACCTCGATGTCGAGGTAGTCATCAATGAATTGCAGCTCTTCGCGCAAGGCCACGAATGTCTCATGCTTGCGCAACAGCCGGCGCAGAATGTTGGAGAGTTTCACCAGCAGGCCGCGGGCTGTCTCCGGGTCGAGGCGAATGAGCGAGGACACCGTGTTGAGCGTGTTGAAGAGGAAGTGGGGATTGATCTGGCTGGTCAGAGCTTCAATCCGGGCCTGCAGGAGCAAGCTGTCCTGCTCTTTCAGCTTGAGCTGGAGCCGCGTGTTGTTCCAGATCATCAGCGGGATGCCCACGGCGATGATGGTCGTGAGCACGATCAGGACTAGCCAGCCCGGCTCCGGACTCCAAAGGTAGTAGAGCGTTCCGGGAAACATGCGCGCCAGCCCGATGCGGCCCAGCTCGAGCAACACGCAGGCCAGCAGCGGCAACATCTGCCAGTTCCCTTCCCCGCGCGTCACCAGGTCGCGCAGCCAGCGCGGCAGGCTGAAGTAGACGAAAGGGCCGAAGCGCCAGACTTGTTCCTTGTTGCGGCACAGCTCCCGCAACACGCCCCCTACCGCCCCGCAGGCGGCGGCGAAGGGCAGTGACAACCATTCTTGATTGAAAAACGCGGGCAGACCCGCCAGGATGCCCACCGTCACGCCGGTCAACCGGCCTCCCACCAGGCCGGCGATCATCGCCCCTTCCAAGCTGATGTCGGTGGCGCGATAACCGAGCACGATGCGCACGAGCACACCCAAGGCCACGGGTGGGCCAAAGAGCAAAACGAACAGAATCTTCTCGTCGAACTCCCGCTCTTCCTTGAACAGCAAGCGCTGGAAGGTTGTCGCCCGGGCGAGCAGCGCGGCGATCGAAGAGGCCACTCCGAGCTTTACCAGTAGCGTGAAAACGACGTCTTTGAGCGGAAGTTCCGGGCCCACAGTTGCGCCGAATGGCACCTCAAGGTTTGCGTTGGCCGGCCTCTACGGTAGCCGAAGGGGTCGTCTTTGTAAAGAAAGCCCGCGCGCGCTTGCGCCCCTTTCGGCGGCAGGGTAGAATCGCAGCAGAGCTCATGGACAACCACCGGCGTCAGCTTCGGATTCGGCAGATTGCTGTGGCGGCGCTCCCCACTCGTTTTGGCCGTTTCCGCATCGTTGCCTTCGCTGGCCCCCGGGCGGAGCAAGCTCTCGTGGCTCTGGTCAAGGGCAATCCGCGGCAGGTGGCGGCTCCCCTCGTGCGCCTCCATTCACAATGCCTCACCGGGGATGTGTTTCATTCGCTGCGCTGCGACTGCCGCGCCCAGCTCGAACTCGCCCTCCGACGCATTACCCGTGCTGGCACCGGCGTCCTACTCTACGAGCCGGAGGAAGGGCGCGGGATTGGTCTGCTGAATAAACTCCAGGCCTATGCACTCCAGGATCGGGGTGCCGACACGGTCGAGGCCAACCGCCGCCTCGGCTTTGCCGCCGACTTGCGGGACTACCGCTTCGCCGCTGCTGCCCTGCGCCGGCTGGGACTGCGCAAAATTCGACTGCTCTCCAACAACCCCGAAAAAGTCCGCGCCCTTGAAGAAGCCGGGATTGAAGTCCGCGAGCGCGTGCCCTGTCAGCCCTCGGTCAAGCGTGCGACCCGTGCCTATTTGCGCGCCAAAAAAGAGAAGCTGGGACATCTGCTGCTGCTCTAGCTCAGCGGGTTGATCAGGTGTCGGTTGCGGGGACGGGGGCAGACTCAGCCGCCGCCGACGAAGTGGACAATCTCGAGCTCGTCGCCTGCCGCCACGCGCACGGTTTCCCAGGCCTCGCGCGGTACAATCGTGCGGTTGCACTCCACCGCTACCCG
>JACQTG010000279.1 GCA_016210895.1 Acidobacteriota bacterium | reverse complement strand
GTCCAGGTAGGTGTCGTTGTCGTAGTCGAGGAACTCCACCGCCCAGCCCAGGAAGGGATAGCTGACGTGCCCCGTCTTGGATTCGGTCGTCACATCGGAGAAGAAACCGTTCTGGTCGTTTCGGTAGAGCGTGTTCGTCTGGTTGGCGAAGTTGGTCACGACGAGATCGAGCCAGCCGTCGTCGTTCCAGTCGCCGAAGGCGGTGCCCATGCCGTTCTCGGCCACCCCGTGCTCGCTGACCGCCACGCCGGCCATGAACCCTAGTTCCTCGAAGGTCCCATCTCCCCGGTTGTGATAGAGGAAGTTCTCCGTCGAGTCGTTGGCCACGTATATGTCGAGGCGACCGTCGTTGTCGTAATCTCCCCAGACGACGCCCAGTCCTTTGCCCCCGGGGTTGTAAACCCCCGCCGCCCGCGTCACGTCGGTGAAGCGGCCGTCCCCCTCGTTGCGGTAGAGGGCGTCGGGCTGTCCGGGGAACCGATTCGGCTCGCAATAGGCGCGGATCCCTTTTTCCTTCAGGCCGCACCAGGGGTTCTCTTTCAGGTCGACCTCGAGGTAGTTCACCACATAGAGGTCGAGGTCGCCGTCCTGGTCGTAATCCCCGAAGGCAGCACTCGTGCCCCAGCGCCCGCCGTTGTCCACGCCGGCCTCCTTGGTCACATCGCCAAACGTGCCGTCCCCCTGATTGCGATAGAGGACCGCGCCGCCGAAATAGGTGAGGTAGAGATCGGTCCACCCGTCGTGGTCATAATCGCCCACCGCCACGCCCATCCCCCACCCCCGGCGAAGCAGCCCCGCCGGCTCCGTGACATCGGTGAAAGTCCCGTCCCGGTGGTTGCGATAAAGCTTGCTCGCGGGATGGCTGCCCCTTTGCATATCCTCCAGGCTGGAGCCATTGAGCAAGAAAATGTCCATCCACCCGTCGTTGTCATAATCCAAGAAGGCAATCCCCCCACACATGGCTTCCATGATGTAGCGCTTCTCGGGGCTCCCGCAGCGCAGTCGAAAATCGATGCCGGCGGCGCGGGTGACATCCGTGAATTGGACAGTCGCCGGCGGCCCCGCGGCGCTGGCGGGGTTGACCCGAGCAGCGACCCCCAGGCCGGCAAAGCAGAGAAGGGCTAGGAGCGGCAACGAATCCGCCCTCGGGGAGCGTCGGCGCCCCCCGAGACCAAATCGGCAGAACCACCGCAGGACCGACAAAAACATTCTCCTCCCTTTTCGAAGGCCCCCCTCGGCTCGAAAACAAGTCTTTCAGACAAAAGGGATGCCTGGAAGCTGCGGCCCTAGTCGGGCTGATAGGCCATCCCCCCGGCTTTGCCCTGCCGCTTCTTCAATTCCGCAAATCGCTGGTAGACCTTCTCGGCCTCGGCCTTCTTCCCGAGCCTTTCGAGAACCCGGGCCAATTGATAATGGGCGCTGAGGTGCTCTGGCTGAAGCACCACCGCGCGTTGGAAGGCGCTGGCGGCGGCCTCGCTATCGCCCAGGTACAGCCACGCTTTCCCCAAATCATAGTGGGCGGCGGCATCTTCGGGGGTGAGCTTGACGGCCCGCTCGAGGTACGCGGACGCCTCCTCATACTGCCCGCTTTTCAGCAAGACGTGACCCAGGCGAGAGACCACCAGGGCTTGCCCGGGTTGCCCGGCCAGCTCCTTCTTGTATTCGGCAATCGCCTCGCCATTTCGCCCCAGACTCTCGTAGGCGAACCCCAAATGATAGTGCCCCAAGGGTATGGAAGGGTCGAGCCGCAGCGCCGTCTTGAATTGCTCCACGGCGGGCAGCGTCTGGTTGGTGTTGTGATAGGCGCGACCCAGCAGCAAATGAGCTAGGGCCACATCGGGCCGGAGGCGCAGGGCCGTCTCCAGCTCACCCGCTGCTTGCGGATAGTGCTGCCCGCTGAGGTAGGCCAACGCCAAATCAAAATGGACCTCATAACTGTCGGGGGCCAGTGTCGCCGCCTGGTGAAGTTCCTGGATGGCCGCCGGGTTTTGTCCCTTTTGGAAATAGGCCAGGCCTAGCCAATGCCGAAATTGAGCGTCGGTCGGCCAACGCTTGACCCCCTCCTGGGCGACCGCCAGAGCAGCCGCGGGTTGCTTGCCTTGCAGGTAGCTCAGCAGGAGTCCCCGCCAAGCCTCTTTGTCCTCAGGGGCCAGGCGCCGCGCCTGCTTAAAATTCTCTGCTGCCGCCCCATAGTCACCCGCTTCCCACGCTTGCCAGCCTCTCCGCAACAGCGATTCCAACGTCGCCGGAGCGGCTTGGGCGGCCACGTGGACAGCAGCCAGCAGGGCCCCCACCAGAAAGGTGAGCGGCAACCACATCCTTATCCTTACCCGAATTTGCCTCTCTCTCATTTTCCCCGCCCATTCAGTCTGCCGACTGCCCTCCCGGCGAGAACACTGAGACCCCCACCATATTCCCTGGTTTTTCGATCCCAAATTCTTGGAGAACCGTGGGAGCCAGGTCGGTGAGAGCAGGAGCAGCGGCCGAAATCCTCTTGTTGCTCAACAGCACGCCCGGAACCAGGCGGGAGTCTATGCAATGGTCTCCGCTCCACGCCTCCAAATTTTCTTCCAGCACCTCCCAGGAGAACTGCCCCAGAACAGTCTTCCAGCCCGCCCGATAGCCGCGGTTGTATCCGACGATGAGGTTGGGGGCTTCGTCGAGGTAGGGGCCCGTGTAGACCTCCCGGGCTTTGTCCACCCGTGTGATGGGGGCCAGACCCGTCCCGGGGTCTTTTAGCCCCAGGAGTTTCCCCACCAGTTCGTTCAAGAGGGCTTCGGCTTCCGGGCCGGGCTCCACGATCCCCTTCTGCTCGCGCCCGCGAAGATTCAAGTAGAGCCCGTTCAGCCCCAGCCCATAGGCCCGCGTGCGCGACCAGTCGACGCTGGTGAACAGGTTGGCGTCCCTGCCGGCCGCCTCGTCTCTGAGCACGAGATAGCCATTATCGAGCAGCCAGTTGTTGAGGTTGAAAGACCAGTAGTAGGGGGCGAAACCATGGTCGGAGAGCACCAGCAGGGTTGTGTCCGCCTCGACCTTCTCCATCACCGTGCCCAGCACCCGATCCATCTCCCGGTAATAATCCTCCAGCACGGAAGAGTACTTCGCCCCCAGTTCCGGCTCGTAAGCCGGGTGGCGAGCGTCCATCGCCCGCCAGAACATATGCGCGTTTTGGTCCAGGCTGGAGAAATAGAAAAAAAACAGGCCGGCCTGAAACCTCTTCCATTCCCAAGCGAAAATCTCCCGCTGTTCATCGAACACCGTGCGTGCCTGGGCCAGGTACTCCTCGTCATCCAGGACCCCGCCCGTGAGTGCCTTGGTGTCCTCCGCGATTCCCAGGGTGTGGAAGAAGCCTACCTCCTCCCAAACTTCCCGCGCATAGCTCTCTGGCGCGGACAAGGGAAGGGCCGGGGCGGAGGGGTCGATGTTGATGGGGCTGACGTAGAGCTCAAACACCGGCCGAACCTGTTTGAGATAGAAGCGGCAGATGCCCGTGACACTCTGCACATAGGGAATCAGTTCAAACTCCACCTGCACCCACTCGCTCCACTCCCCTTCTTGCAGAAGCAGCTCATCATCTTGGACAACGATCTTGGCCACAGGTTCGACCGGGTCCAGCCACACCGTGAAATCCACGCTGGCCGCCGGCTGGTCTTTCCTGAACGTATTGGGGGGCCCCACCAACTGGGCCGCCACCTTTGAGTTCTTCACCTCCACCCGGTAGACGCGACCGCCGGCGATTTCATCGGCGTTATACGGCGGCTCATCCGTATAGAAAAAAAACGTCCCGTAGGTTCCGAGCATGTCCGGCGTTCCCATGCCCGCGAAAGCGCGCCCCTTCGGCGCCACCGGGGGAAAATTCGCCGGAGCCCGAAAGACCAGGCTGGGGACTTCGTGCTCACCCAAGATCTCCCAAAACGCCTTCCCTTTTCTGAGCAGACTGACCTGGCCGCGGGAAAGCGGAAGCACCCAGCCCCCTAGGCGGAGCGTCCAACTGGGGGGTTCGACTCTCGAGGTCGAGAGGTAGGGGAGCAAGGTTTGCGGATCGCGGTGGATGAAATCGAACACCCCGTGTCCGCCAGGATCCAGGCCGGTGATGAGATTCGACCACGCCACCGGGCTTTGCGGGGGAATGCTGGTGCTCAGCCGTCGCATCCCCCCTCTTGCGGCAAGGGCAGCAAAATGAGGCAGCTTCCCCTGCTGCATCCACCGCTCCAGAAGCTCCGGGTCCATGCCGTCGAACCCGAGGACGACGACTTTCTTGGTTTGGGCTGCGGGGTTTGTCGTCCCGCCCGAGGAACAGCCAAACGCCGCCCCCAACCACGAAAGCCCCACGACGAGGCAGGTCCAGGGAAGGATTCCGCGGAGTGGCCTAGGGGGAACGGCTCCACGGCGCCGTCGCTGCTTCAACGCTGGGCTGTTTTGCATCGCCGTCCACTCTCCAGCCTACTCACGCCGTGCCAAGAATAGCAGACTGGCTAGACGCCAAGAAGCTACGCACCAGCGGCGCTGAGGCGAGTCCCAAAGGCTAATCTGGCTTTCCCGCTTCCCGGTATTCGAACCGGAGAGCGGCCGC
>JACQTG010000277.1 GCA_016210895.1 Acidobacteriota bacterium | reverse complement strand
TTGGCCGCGTGGACGGCCATTCTTCGGTGGCGAACTCGCTGGCGCTGGCCAAGGCGGGCATCACGCGCGACACGCCAAATCCCGAAGGGGGCGACATCGTGCGCGATGCCGCGGGCGAGCCCGCCGGCTGGCTCAAGGAGAATGCCGTCGATGTGGTTTCTCGCCTCATCCCCGAGCCTACCCGCGCCCAGCGCAAGCGTGGTTTGGAGCTGGCCCTGCGCGAGGCGGTCGAGAATGGCGTGACCTCACTCCAAGACAACTCCGACTGGGAAGATTTCCTGGCGTTTCAGGAACTGAAGCAGGAAGGAAAGCTCGTGGCACGGGTGACGGAATGGCTTTACTTCAACGATTCGCTCGAAACCCTGAAGACCCGGCGCGAGCAGGGCGGCACGACCGATCCCTGGCTCAAGACCGGCGCCCTTAAGGGCGTCACCGATGGCAGCGGCGGCTCGCACTCGGCGGCTATGCTCGAACCGTTTGCCGATGAGCCGACGAACCGCGGCATTTTGCTTTACGACCCCGAGCGGTTGAAGCAGATGGTCACCGAGCGCGATCAAGCCGGCTTCCAGATTACCTTGCACGCCATCGGCGACCACGCGATTCGCGTCACGCTAGACGCCTTCGCCGCCGCCCGCGCCGCCAATCCCGACCGCCGCAACGCCCGCCACAAGATCGAACACGTCCAGTTCATTCACCCCGAGGACGCGCGCCGCTTTGCTGAGCTGCGCGTCATCGCCTCGATGCAGCCGAGCCACCTGCTGAGCGATATGCGCTGGGCGCCGGCCCTGCTCGGCCCGGAGCGCTACGCCGAAGCCTACCCTTGGAACTCGATGCTCCAGCACAGCCCCGTGCTCGCCTTCGGCACCGACTATCCTGTCGAGGACATCAATCCCTTCCGCGGGCTCTACGCCGCCATCACGCGCGAGTTCGAAGATGGCGGCCCCGCCGGTGGCTGGGTGCCGGAGGAGAAAATCAGTCTTGCGGATGCCATCCGGGCCTACACCTGGGGCTCGGCGGTGGCGGAGTTTGAGGAGTCGCGCAAGGGAACCCTCGCCCCAGGAACATTTGCTGACCTCATCGTTCTCTCCCAGGACATCTCCCGCCTGCCGCCCCGGGAGATTCTCCGCACCCAGGTCGTGTTGACGATAGTGGGCGGGAAAGTCATCTTCGAGCGCCGGGCCGGGTCCGCGGCCGGAAACTAGGCGGGTGGCGTTGAGGAGCTCGCGGCTTGGGGCCGACCTGGTTCTGGGAATTGTCAGCTTCATCTGGGGCAGCACCTTTGTGGTGGTCAAGGACGCCCTGGCCGAAGCTTCTCCTCTTGTCTTCTTGACCCTGCGCTTTGCCCTGGCCACGGCTGTGTTAGCGCTTCTGCTCTGGCGCCGGGAGAATTTTTACCAGGCTGGGATTCTCCGCGCCGGCTTTCTCATCGGGTTCTTTCTGGCGGCGGGATTCACCTTTCAGACGGTTGGCCTGCAGTACACAACGCCCGCCAAGTCAGCGTTCATCACCGGACTCTCGGTGGCCATCGTCCCCGTGCTGCTGACCGTTTTCTTCGGCCGGCGCATCCGCGGTTGGACGGCTGCGGGGGTGGCCACGGCGGTCGCGGGTCTTTATTTGCTGACTGTTCCCCCCGACCAGTGGGCTGTCAATCGTGGTGACCTCCTGACCGTCTTCTGTGCCTTTGCTTATGCCGCGCACATCATTGCCGTGGGACACTTCGCGCCGCGCTACTCTTCAACCGCGCTGGGCTTCGCGCAGATTGGCGCGGTGCTGATCTTGACCGGGCTGGCACTGCCCACTGCCCACGCCACACAACTGGAGCCGATGCGCGTGGTGTGGAGCGCCAAGCTGGCTCTGGCGGTGGGCATAACCGGCGTCCTGGCAACGGCGCTGGCGTTTTCCGCTCAAGCCTGGGCCCAGCAGCGTACTTCGCCCACGCACACCGCTATCCTCTTCAGCCTCGAGCCAGTCTTTGCCGGATTGACCTCCTACTTGGTGCACGGCGAGCAGCTGACCGGGCGGGCCCTGGCGGGTGCGGCCCTGATCCTGGCCGGAATCTTGGTGGTGGAGTTCAAAGGCCCTGCGCCCACGGCGGCCGAATTGCCCGTGAGCGGACCCCCTGGCACGCGCGCGTCCCATAGCTAACCCGACTGCTCGGGGCGGAGTCTAATCAAATTGAAGTGGTATAATAGCCGCTTACGCTTCTCGGTCAGGAGGATGGTGTGATGAGTCGGGAAGGAATCGAACGCACACTCCGCGAGCGCTGGGGAGTGCGGGTAGCGCTCGTGTTGGCGTTGGCGGTCGGGGTTCTCATTGGCACGCTGGTCTCAAACGGCGTACGGGCCGCCCGCGAGAATCCGGGAGCCTTGGCTGAACCCTTGCCCGTTCCTTCTGCGGTCGAGCTTTCCTCCGTTTTCTCCAAAGTGGCCAAAGAAGTGGAACCTGCGGTGGTCAACATCAGCAGCGAAACCATCATTGAGCCGCGTGCGCGCCGCTCGCGACCCGGCAGCCCGGAAGAATTCTTTGAGCGGTTCTTCGACTTCGGCGTCCCCTTTGAGTTCGGTCCGCGCACGCCCCAGCGCCAGCGCAGCCTTGGCTCAGGTGTCTTGGTGGATCCGAACGGCTACATCCTGACCAACTACCACGTCATCCACGAAGCCGATAAGATCAAAGTCCGCCTCCACGGCGATTCCAAGGAGTATCCGGCTGAAGTCATCGGCTTCGACGAGGAGACCGACGTGGCCGTCGTCAAGATCAGCGTGGAGCGCAAGCTACCCGTCGCTCAACTGGGCGACTCGGACGGCACGCAGGTGGGTGACTGGGTCCTGGCCATCGGCAGCCCGTTCGGGCTCGATGCCACCGTAACCGCTGGCATCATCAGCTACAAGGGCCGCGAAGTGACCGGCGGGACGCAGTTCCAGCGCTTCTTGCAGACCGATGCTGCCATCAACCACGGCAATTCCGGAGGCCCGCTCGTCAATCTCGCCGGGCAGGTGATTGGCATCAATACGATGATCGCCACCGATCGGAGTCGCATGGACGCCGGCAACGTGGGTATCGGCTTTGCTCTCCCCTCCAACATCGCCCGCGACGTCTACAATCAGATCCGCCGTCAGGGGCGGGTCGTCCGCGGTTCGATTGGCATCTCCTTTCGCCGTGCGGAAACTGAAAATGAAGTGATCTTGCGCAGCTTCGGCGCCGACGCCGGCGTGCTGGTGGACGAGGTGCAGCCTGGTGGACCGGCTGACCGCGCGGGGCTCCAGCGTGGCGACGTGATCACCGCAGTGAACGGAGA
>JACQTG010000278.1 GCA_016210895.1 Acidobacteriota bacterium | reverse complement strand
GGCGTTAATCGGCGGGTAATTCCGAAACCGGCCGAGGCGTGCGGCGGCGGGCCCAGAGCCAGGTGGCGGCGGCCAGCGCCATCGTCACACCCAGGATAATCAACTCACCCCAACCCATCTTGAAGAGCAGCAGTACGCAAAAAGCCATTCCCACCCAGGCCAGCAGCCCGCCCGCGGGCGCGCGGAACATCGCCACGCTCGCGGCGCGGCGACGAAAGACCAGGAAAGCGGCGCAGGTCGTGGCATAGGTGAGCAGGCGCGCCACCGCCGACAGCGTAACGTTCCAGCGAAAGCTGCCCGCCACCGCCAGCCCCCACGACAACGCGGCAAAGAAAAGAATCGACACGTAGGGCGTGCGGAAGCGCGGATGCACCGCGGCGAAAACCGCCGGAAAGTCGCCGCGCTCGCCCAGCGCGAAGGTCAGCCGGGGCGCGGCCAGCAAGCCTCCCGACATCCATCCATAGGTGGACCCCAACGCGCCCACGGCTAGCAGCCACCCGCCCCCGGCTCCCAAGAACACCCGTGCGGCGGTCGCCAGCGGCCGTTCAGTAGAGGTTTCCGGCGGCAGCGTGCCCACGACCACCGTTTGAATCAAGAGGTAGAAAACAGCGACCAGCGCCAGCCCGGCTAGGAGCGCGAACGGGGTGTCGCGTTTCGGGTCCCTGGCCTCGCCCGCGGGAAAGAGCGCCTGCTCAAAGCCGCCGTAGGCGAACACGAGCAGCAGAATCGCCTGGGTCCAGTCCGAGAAGCCCGCGGCCGAGGGAGCTTGGAAGTGCTCCCCGCGCAGGAAAAACAGTCCTGCAAACACGAAGATGGTGAGCGGCACGAGCTTGGCTAGGACGAAGATGTCGCTGACCAGTGCGCCCTGGTGCACGCCGCGATAGTTGATGACCGCGAGGAAGCCAAACATCAGCGTCAGCAGGAGAACGCGCACCACGGGATCGGTGGCGGGCTCCCACAGCTCGCCCAGATAGAGCACAAACAGGTTGGAGTTGGCGCCCGCCGAAGTGAGCCGCACGAGCCAGGCAAGCCACCCGATCTGCAGTCCCACGAACTGCCCAAAGGCTTGCCGCGCGTAGAGGTAGGGCCCACCCGCCTCCCGGAAGCGCGAGGCCACTTCGGCAAAGCAGGTGACGAGAACGGCCATGCCGACGCCAGCGACCAGGTAAGCGAGAGGGCTTGCGGCTCCGACGAGCTGGCTGATGATGATCGGCAGGCCAAAGATGCCGCTGCCGATAATGGAGTTCACCACCAGCCCGGTCAGGTCCCAGCGGCTCAGGGCCCGAACGAGTTTCGGCTGTGCCGCGTCCGAATTAGGTTGAGCGTCCATGGCGATGCTGGCTGACCGGAGCGCGGAAGCGCAGACGCAGGAGGTTCAATAGCGAGTCGCCGCGGTAGGGGCAGCTTTGGGTTCTGCGGGAGCGCCGGCGGCTTCTTGGATGATCTTGACGCTGGCGCTGGCGCCGATGCGGGTAGCGCCGGCGGTGACCATTTTCTTCACGTCCTCGAGGCTGCGAATGCCGCCGGCGGCCTTGACGCCCATCGCGGGCCCGACCACCAGCCGCATCAACTCCACGTCGCGGGCCGTGGCTCCTCCGGGGCCGAAGCCGGTCGAAGTCTTGACGAAATCTGCCCTGGCAGCTTGGGCGCGCTGGCAGGCGCGAACTTTCTCGTCGTCGGCCAAGAACGCGGTTTCGAGAATCACCTTGCAAATCGCCCCGGCGCGATGACAGGCCTCGGCCACCACGCGAATGTCCTGCTCCACCAGCTCGTCCTCGCCCGACTTGAGGGCGCCGATGTTGATGACCATATCCACTTCCTGCGCGCCCAGCTTGAGCACCTGCTCGGTCTCAAACAACTTGGCCGCGGGGAGCGTCGCCCCGAGCGGGAAGCCGACCACGGTACAGACCTTGACCGGCGTGCCGTGCAAGTCGGCCGCGGCGAGCGGTACCCAGTAGGGGTTCACGACGACGGCAGCGAAACCGAACTGCTTGGCCTCGGCGCACAGCCGCACGATGTCGTCGCGCGTAGCTTCGGGGCGCAGCAGGGTATGATCAATCAGGCGCGCAACCTCCGGCTCGATTTTCCCGATGCCAACCCCCGCGGTCAGCCGGTCGGCACCGGCGGCGACGACTTTGCGCGCCTTGTCGGCGCAGGTCTCCACACAGCGGGCGTCGCAGCCCGGGCAAACCAAGTCGTCAATCCCCAGCCCGCGCAGCTCGCCCAGCTGCCGCTCGCCGAGGTAGGCGAAAACTTCCGCCGTGATGCTCTCGATGAGCTGTTCGAGTTCCTGCTCGGTCAGCGGCGCGGAGGGAAAGGTCATCGGCTCCCGTCCTGGGAGGCGCGTTCGAGGGCGGTGATTTTGTCCACGCGGCGCTGATGGCGGCCGCCGGCAAACTCGGTGGCGAGCCAGACGGCGACGATTTCGCGCGCTACTTCGGGGAGGATCATGCGGGCGCCGAGCGTCAGCACGTTGGCGTCGTTGTGCTCCCGGCTGTTCCGGGCGGTGGCCCTATCATAGCACAGCGCGGCGCGCACACCGTCCAGCTTGTTGGCGGCCATGGCCGAGCCGATGCCCGCGGCGTCGACGATGATGCCCCGCCAGACGGCACCGCTCGCCACCTCGCGCGCCACGGCGGCGGCGACGTCAGGGTAGTCAACCGGTTCGGTGGCATTGTGGGTGCCCAGATCGCGCACCTGAAAGCCCCACTCTTCTAGGTAACGCTTCAAGTATCGCTTCAGCTCGTAGCCAGCATGATCGGCGCCGAGCGCCACGATTCGCGCCGGAGCGGGAATGGTTTTCGACGAGGTTTCGGCAAAGCGGATGGAGACCTGGCGGCGTTGCGCTTCTTCCCGCGCCATCTCGGTGAGCACGCTGCCAGCCGGAACGACAAGTTCGCCGCCCACCGCTATAGCGCGGACATCCTCGGCGGTGACATAGCGAGGCATTTACTTCTTCACGCTGAGCAGAGCGCAGACATCGGGCAGGTTGCGGTACTGCTCGCCGAAGTCGAGCCCGTAGCCGACCACAAACTGGTCGGGGATGGTAAAGCCGATGTAGTCGACCGGCACGTCCTTGACCCGCCGAGCGGGTTTGTCGAGCAGGGCAGCGATCTTGAGCGCTTTGGGCTTGCGCGCCTGAAGAATCCGATAGAGGTAGTTCAAGGTCAGCCCGGTGTCGAGGATATCCTCCACAATGATCACGTTCATATTCTCGATG
>JACQTG010000032.1 GCA_016210895.1 Acidobacteriota bacterium | reverse complement strand
GCTTCCTGCTGCAGCAGGCTCAACGGCTTGGTGATAAACAGGCGACTCGTCATTCCCCCTCCCGCAGTGACGAGATCTCAGGACGCAGCTGGGCGCGCCGACCGCCTCCAGAGAAAATAAACCGGTATCCCCACGGCCACAATGACCAAGCCGGGCCAGGTGTAGCGCGGCTTGTAGAACAAGATGCAAATCTCGATGAACAGGGACAGAAAAATGTAGATGGCGGGCAGCACCGGATAGCCATAGGCCCGGTAGGGGCGCTCGGCTTGCGGCTGCTTCCAGCGCAGGGCGTAGAGTCCGGCGATCGTCAGTATATAAAACACGAGTACGGCGAAAATGATGTAGTCGAGCAAGTCGGTGTAGGTTCCGCTCAGGGTCAGCAGGCCGGCCCAGATACCCTGCAGGGCGAGGGCGGCGTTGGGGCTGTGGGTACGCGGGTTCAGCCGACCCAACTGCGCGAAGAAAAGACCATCACGCGCCATGGCGTAATAGACGCGGGCATAGGACAGGATCAGGCCGTTGTTGCAGCCGAAGGTGGAAATCATGATAGCCGCGGCCAGCAGATAAGCGCCCAACGGCCCGAAGATAACCTCCCCGGCAGCGGCGCCCACGCGATCCTCGGCGGCATACTGGATGCCGCGCCCAATCACCGTCGTGGCCTCGGCATTGGCTTCCAGTGGCAAGGTAAACAGATAAGCGAAGTTGGTGGAGACGTAGAGCAGCATCACCGCGCCTGCACCAAACAGGAGCGAGAGAGGGACATTGCGCCTGGGGTTCTTGGTTTCCCCAGCCGTAAAGGTGACGTTTTCCCAGGCGAAGGAGGCAAACAGCGGCCCCACCATGGCCACCGCCAGCATCGTATAGGTCGCCAGGCTCCAGTCCAAGTTGCGCCAGAAGTCGGTGAAATTCGCCCGCAGGGCTTCTGGGTTCCGCCCCAGCGTCAACCCCAGCGCTACCAGCCCGACCACAGCCGCCACCTTGGCAAAGGTGAACAGGTTCTGCACGATGGCACCGGTGCGCAAGCCCCGCATATTGATCAGTGTCAGAATCGCGATGGAAATGATGGCCAGGAAATTCTGGGTATTCAGGCCGACGTTGTAAGGTCCGAGAGTAAACAATCCAACCTGGTAGGGCCCGAAGATTCCTATGTGCAGGAGCCAGTTAGTGGAGGAAAACCAGGGAAAGAAGACCCCGGTGAACTTGGCAAAGGCGATGGCCACAGCGGCGATGGTGGCGGTGGCGATGACCAGAAAGGTAGTCCAGCCGTAGAGGAAACCCCAGAGCGGGCTATAGGCCTGGCGCAGGTAGACGTACATTCCGCCAGCCTGCGGCATCATCGCCGCAAGCTCGCCATAGCCGAGCGCGCCGACAATGGTCAGGAAGGTGGTCAGGAGCCAGGTGAGAATCAAGCCACCGGGAGAATTTACCTGTCGGGCTACGTCGGCCGAGACGATGAAGATGCCTGAGCCAATCATCGAGCCCATCACCAGCATGGTGGCATCGAGCAAGCCCAGGCCCTTGACGAGTTCCACGCGCCCCGGTTGTGTCACCACCTGGGCCATCCGGCCTCCTAGTCGAGGCGTCCTAGCGCCTGCTTGAACTCACCCAGGCGTCGCGGAATGTCGGGTACCTGCATCCAGGCGCTGATTACCGCCACTGCGTCGGCGCCGGCGGCGATGACTTGGGCGGCATTGAGTGGAGTTATCCCACCAATAGCCACGAGCGGCTTGCGCAACCCCGTTCGCGCTTCCCGCAAACCCGAGAGCCCGATAACAGGTTCGGCTGCCGCTTTCGTCACCGTGTGGAAAATCGGTCCGAAGGCGACATAGTCGGCGAGAGCGGAATCGGCAGCTTCCAGTTCCGACATGCTGTGGGTAGACAGGCCGACAATCTTCCCCGGGCCGAGCAAGCCCCGGGCGGCGGCGACTGGCAGGTCGCGCTGCCCCAGATGCACGCCGGCAGCGCCGGCGAGCCACACCACATCGGCCCGATCGTTCACAACGACACGCGTGGCAGGCGGAGTCTGGAAGAGGATTTCCTCGGTATCGGCGAGAAGCTGCTGGGTGGGTGCTTGCTTGGCCCGGAGTTGAATCAGCGTAACCCCCGCGTCCGCTAGTGTTCGCGCAAGCTGCCCGAGCGTCAGGTCCGGTCGAAGCGAGCGGTCGATTATAGCGTAGAACCGGGGCAGGACAAGCGACATTTTCAGCCGAGGTGATTGCTGAAGAAACGGGTCATGAAGTGGGTATCGTAGCGACCCTGCTGGAAGTCCGGGTCGGCCACGATCTTGCGCAGCACAGGAATAGAGGTTTGGATGCCTTCGATGATGAACATCTCGAGGGCGCGGGTCATCCGGCGCAAAGCTTCCTCGCGGTCGCGGCCGTGGGTGATCACTTTGGCGATGAGAGAATCGTAGTAGGGGGGAACGACAGCCTCCGCATAGGCAGCCGTGTCCACGCGCACGCCGGTGCCACCGGGAGGTTGGAAGACGGTAATGCGGCCGGAGGAAGGGTCAAAGGTCTCCGGGTCTTCGGCCACGATGCGGCATTCAATGGCATGACCACGCGGCCGCAGGTTGGGCCGCGTGATGGCGGCTAGTGGTGTCCCGCCGGCAAGCTGAATCTGGGCCTTGATCAGGTCGACCCCGGTAACCATTTCCGTGACGCAGTGCTCCACCTGAATGCGCGTGTTCATCTCGATGAAGTAGAAGTTGCGGCTCGCGTCCGTCAGGAACTCGACTGTGCCGACGTTGGAGTACCCAATCGCACGTAACGCCCGCACCACCTGGCCACCGACTTGCTGCCGCACTGCTTCATCTACCATCACGGAGGGGGATTCCTCGATCAGCTTCTGGTGGCGGCGCTGGATCGAGCATTCGCGCTCGCCCAGGTGCAGCACCTCACCTTGTGTGTCGGCCAGAACTTGAAACTCGATGTGGCGCGGTTGCTCAATGAATTTCTCCAGATAGACATCGGAGGTGCCAAAAGCCTGCTCGGCTTCGACCCGTGCCATGCGATACAAGGGGGCGAGCTCCTCGGGCTTGCGCACTACCCGCATCCCCTTGCCGCCACCCCCGGCCGCGGCCTTGATCATCACCGGGTAGCCGATGGTGCTGGCCAACCGCGCGGCTTCTTCCTCTGCAGGAACCACGCCCACCGAGCCGGGCAGAACAGGCACGCCTGCTTTGGCCATCTCACGCCGCGCCAGCGACTTTTCCCCCATCAAACGGATGTGCTCCGAGCGGGGGCCAATAAAGGTGAGGCCGGAGGCTTCACAAACCTCGGCAAAGTTGGCGTTTTCGGCCAGGAAGCCATAGCCAGGGTGGATGGCATCGGCGCCGGTGATTTCGGCGGCGCTGATGACCTGCGCGATGTTCAAGTAGCTGTCGGTGACGCGGGGTGGGCCGATGCAGACCGCCTCGTCGGCGAAGCGCACGGGGAGTGTGTAGCGGTCAGCCTCGGAGTAGACAGCGACGGTCCTGATCCCCAGTTCCTTGCAGGCGCAGAGGATGCGCAGGGCAATCTCGCCCCGATTGGCAACCAGGATTTTCTTGAACATCCCGCGTGGCCCCGTTCAACCCCCGGCCAGCGACCCGCTCGCGCTAGCTCTTGCGGGTCGGGAGTATGGCAAACAGGGATTCGCCATACTCAACCGGCTGGCCGTTCTCGAAGTAGATTCGCACGATTTCCCCGGCCACGTCGGCTTCAATCTCATTCATCAACTTCATGGCCTCAATGATGCATAGCACCTGGCCCACTTCGACGGTATCTCCCAGCTGGACGAACGGCGCCGCATCGGGCCCAGGCGAAGCATAAAAAGTGCCCACGATGGGCGACTTGACGATGTGCAACTCCCCCTCGGCCGCACCCGCTGGAGTTGCCGGGGCCGAAGGGGTCGCCGCCGGACCGGGCGCGGACGGAAAGGCTTCGAGAACGTGGGCCGCTGGCGGAGAGGCAGCGGCGCGCCGCTTGATGCGAATGCGCAGATCCGGCTGTTCCAGCTCAAACTCCTCCAGGCCGTGCTGCTCGAGCAAATCAATCAGTTCGTTCACCTGCTGCAGCGGAAAGGCGTTGTTGGACTGGAGCCGGGCTTTGCGGGAGGCGTTGCGCGCGGGTTTTTGTCCTTTGTTTTTCACAGGGCGATGAGCGCGGGCGATGTCGGCGTTAACCGCTCGGCACCACCGGGCCGCACGACGACCACGTCTTCGATTCGGATCCCACCCCAGCCGGGTACATAGACGCCGGGCTCGAGAGTCACGACATGGCCGACCGTGAGCTCTGTCGCCACGCCCCGCCCGAGCCGAGGTTCTTCGTGGATTTCGAGACCCAGGCCATGGCCTGTGCTATGGACGAAATAGCGGCTCAGGCCGTAGGCGTCCAATGGACGGCGCGCTGCCTGGTCGACGCGCCGTGCCGGCACGCCCGGCCAGACAGCGTCAAAGGCACACTGTTGCGCTTCGCGGGCAGCCGCATACAGGCGGCGGACTCGCGTAGTGGGCCGACCCAGGTAGACCGTGCGGGTCATGTCACTGCAATAGTCGCGGAGTATAGCACCCAAGTCGATTACGACCAATTCATTTTTAGCCAGGCGCTTCGGCGAGGCAGGGGCGTGCGGCCAGGCCGATCGCGGCCCGGAGGCGACGATGGTTTCAAAGGCTGGGGCCGTGGCACCGGCACGTTTCATCCGATAGTCAATCTCGGCGGCGAGTTCCAGTTCGCGTACCCCCGGGCGAACCAGGGGTAGCACGTCCGCGAAAACCTGTGCGGATAGCTCGACGGCGCGTCGAATGGCGGCAATTTCCTCAGCGTCTTTTACCGCCCGCAGGCTCTCGATCAGGTTGACCGTGGGAATGAAGCGGGCTGAGGACGAAGAGGCCCGGCGCAATTGCCGGTGCGCAGCGAAAGGCAAGCGTGCCGCCTCAAAGCCAACGCACTCCAGGTGCGTCGTGCGCAACCACGCGCTAGCCGCGGCCAGCACTGACTGCGACCCGATGACGAGCTGCGCGCCGCGGGCTTCCTGGCGTGCCTGGGCGCGGTAGCGGCCATCGCTGAAGAGAACAGCCTGGCGATTCGTGACGACCAGCAGGGCCACACTGCCGTGGAAGTTTACCAGATAGAGGATATTGGGTAGATGCGAGACCACGAGAGCATCGAGGCTGGCCTCACGCAGCCGCTGCCGGAGACGTCGCAGACGTTTCTGCCAGCGTGTCATCTGATCTTTTCGCCCTCGCGCAGAATAAAACACAACGGGGAGGAGACTCGCATCTCCTCCCCGAATGAGGCCGTTCGCCGCCAGCTAGCTGGGCAGGACGCGCGGCGTGATGAAGAACAGGAGCTCCTGCGAGCGCGTGCGCGTGCTCGTGCGCTTAAAGAGGTGGCCGATGATAGGCACGCTGCCGAGGAACGGCACCTGGTTGATGTCGAACGAGGTTTCCGTTGTCATCACACCGCCAATCACCACCGTGCCGCCATCGTTAACCAGCACTTGCGTCGTCGCCTGCTGCGTGTCCAATGCCGGGATGCCGTTGATGCGGGCAATACCGGGGTTGATGGCTGTGTTCTCGACGTCGATGTCCAGGAAGATGGTGCCGTCGGCCGTGATGTGGGGCGTGACCTTCAGGCTCAGTACGACGTTGATGAACTGCGTGGTAATGGTGTTGTTCACCACCGTCTGCACGGGGATGCGCACCCCTTGCTGCACCTGCGCTTGGATGTTGTTCTGGGTGATGACGCGGGGTTTGGAAAGGAGCTTACCCACGCCTCGCGACTCGGCCGCGGTAATGATCAGGTCGAGGGCAAAGTTCTGCTGGCGGTGGGCAATAGTAAAGCCCGCGCCGGCCAGGATATCCACCGAAGCCGGAAAGCTCGACACCAACGGGGGCGCGAGGGTGCCGGCCGTGGTAAAGGGCGGCACGGGCACACCTGGCCCGCCTTCGATGCCGCTGTCGCCGATGGTCGTGGAACCGCCGAAGGCGGTCCCGGCACCACCGCCGCGGGTGTAGGCGGTGGAGAAGGCCATCTGCGAGCCGATCTCGCGCGCAAAGGAGCGGCTGGCGGTGACCACGCGGGCCTCGATTTCCACCTGGGGTGACTTGCGGTCGAGCTGGCGGATGAGATTGTCGAGTTGCGGGAGGACGTTCGGGATGTCGCGAATGATGAGGGTGTTGGTGCGGTCGTCGCGAATGATTTCTCCGCGCGAACTGAGGAAGCGACGGAGTGTGGCTTCAAGGTCGCCGGCTTTGGCGTAGCTGAGCACGCGCGTGGTGGTAACTGGATCAACGGCTTCGGCGCGGGCACGGGCCAAGTCGCGCCGGTCCTCCTCTTCCCTCTTGAGGGTGGACACAGTGGCAATGCGGAGGACGTTGCCTTCGAACTCCTTGTCGAGGTTGTTGTTCTTGAGCACGAGGTCGAGCGCCTGGTCCCACGGCACTTCGTCGAGCACCAGCGTCACCGTGCCGCTGACGGCAGGGTCAAGGACGATGTTGAGGCCGCTGATTTCGTGAATCAAGCGGAAGAAGTCCTTCAGGTCAACGTCCTTGAGGTTGACGGAAATGGGCTCGCCCGTGTAGCGGGGGGACGGCTTGGGCGTCAACAGCTGCTCCTCGGAGGTCGATGCAGGGGTTTCCTGCGCCCGAGCCGGTGCGGCCGCGGGTACGGCCGCGTCCAGCTTAGACGCCGTCAGTGTAGAGCCCGCTGCCTCCTCGACCGGGACTGAGGCTAGCGGCGGGAGCGCCGCAGCCGTTCGCGCGGGTATGACGGGCGCCAGCGAAGCCAGCAGAATTGGGATCTCCGGCTCAGGGGCCTCGGTCACCGGGACCGGTTCGACCGGAGCCGGTTGAAGCAACGTCAGCTTGAGTCCGCGGGGGAACGGCTCAATCTCATACTTCACCTGATCCAGGAGGTCGACAACCACGCGGGTCACCGGCGGGTTGGCCCGGAACTGCGCGGTCCGCACGCCCACGACGGACACGCTGTCGATGGCGATGTGGCGCCGACGGGCCTGGAGAACCGTCTCCGGCAAGTCCACCACCAGGCGGGTGGGATCACTGAGCATCAAAGTCCGGTAGCTCAAGGGCCCGCTGGCATGAATGAGGATGGTGACCGCCCGCGCGCTCTTCTGGAGAGTGAGGTTGTGCACGCGCGCGACCGCGCGCGCCGGCTCTGCCGCCCCATCCGGCTGGCTGCCACCCGTCGGGGGCAGAGATTGTTCGGCGGTGCCTAAGCTTCCCAGGCCGAGTACCGCCACCAGAGTTGCCCCAAGAACGATGGGGCTCCATCGCTTGACCTTCATCGTGTCGCTCCTGCAGCCGCGTAGATTTGCTTCACTACTTCACGCTCGTAAGGTTTGCCAAAGGCATCTCGCGTACGTTCCTTGAAGATGACAGAATCCTCGTGAATCTCGGCCACATAACCGTCAAACAATTCGTCCCGAACGCGGAGAAAATAGGCCCGATTGCGATTGGGCACGCTTACCAGGGCGATGCGATCGGCGGGCATGCGCACGATTCCGTCGACGCGAATCTGGCTGACCATCAAGCCACGCTTGCCGGGGGGCAAGGCCTGTGACGCCGCTAGATCGTCGGCCCGCACCAGCAGGCTGCGGAAGGGGTCGCGGCGACCGCGGCGACGATCCGGCAAGGGCCCCGACTGGGGTTGCAGTCCGGCTGGCGGTTGCTGCGCCTGCGCCGGCTGTTCCCCCACCCGCGGTGCGACCTGTCTCGGGTTGACGCGGGGCGGATTGACCATGGGGGGCGTCAAAGGTTGTTGAGCGAGGAAGACTGCCGGAACCGCGAGCAGGGCGAGTAGACCACCGCCCGCCAGCAACCCTCTCCCAACTGTTCTGTGCTTTGCCATTACGTCCTTTCCCTCTAACGCGGCGGAGTGGCCCCAGGTGTACCGGGTGGACGGCCGGCGGCCGGGCGCCCAGGCGCGGTGCCAGGCGGCGCAGCCGCGGCCAGTTCGGCTTCCGACGGCGTGTAATACGTCGTCAAGGTGCAAGTGCCCGCCACCGAGGTTCCTGGCGCGTACTCATACTTTCGCTGAGCGCCCCGGCCCGTCGTTTCGACGCCATTGAGCTTGAGCTCACCGACATTGACCACGCGGGTCAGGCGGCTGAGCCGGTCGTAGAACTCGACCAAGCTGTAGAAGGCACCGTCAATCTCAATCTCAATCGGCATTTCGGCGTAGTATTGCTGGTAGACAACGGGTTTGGCGGTGAGCCGGCGGACGGCCACCTGGGAGTTGACCGACCCCTCTTGGATCGAACGCATGAAGTCATCGGTGCGTTTCTCGTCCGGCACCACGACCTTGGAAAGAAGCAACTGCTGCTCGGAGGCTTCGACACGGCTCTGGAAGTCGCGGTGGCGCGCCTGCACTTGCTGCAGCACCGCCACTTCGCTCACCAGGCGGCCGCGTTCTTGCTGGCGTTGTTCGCGGATCTCCAAACTACTCTGCACCGGTGAATACGGCAGGCGCTCGCCTGCCAGGAACAGGGCCACGGCGATGCCAAAAAAGATCAGCGTTTGGAAGTACCAGGGAAGTTCGCGAAAGCGTAGCGCCATGGTCGTGCCCCTAGGTGCGACGCCTGGCGGCGGCTGCCGCTGGGGGCGCCGGCTGGCCACCCGAGGCGGGCTGAGCGGCCTGCGGCAACACAAAGTCGCACGTCAGCGAAAAGTTGTAGTTCTCGACGCCGGGATTTTCGGTTGACTGCACCGCTTCCCTGATCTCGATGTTGGTGAAGAAGCCGGAGTCGCGGAGGTTGGTAATGAAGTCAGCCACGGCGTTCACTGATCCGGCTACCCCTTCCAGGGTGATCTTGGCACCGCGCTCGTCGAGATTGGTGAGCCACAAGGTGTCGGTACGGTTGACGGTGGAGCCGATGGCGTCCAGCAACTGCACCGGACCTTTCTGGTTTTGCCGGAGCTGTTCAATCACGTTGAGGCGCGTCTGGAGAGCGTTCTGTTTCTGCTCGAACTCCCGGATTTCCTTTTCCAACTGTGCCATTTGGAGCTTTTGGCGGTTGAGCTCCTGGATTTGCTCGTCCAACTCCCGTATCTCGCTCTGGATGCTGAAGTAGCGCCAGCTCAAGGCGCCCAGGGCCAGCAGGAGAGGAATGAGAAACAGCGCCAACTGCAGCGTCCCGGTGATGGGGATCCGCCGCTTGACCTTGGGCCGGGGTCGTCCCAGAAGATTGATGCGAATCATGCGGCGTCAAAACTCCTTAGGCCTAGCCCCACGGCCACGGCCAACCGGGGCGCGACCTCGTGGATGTATTCATCGCTAAGCTTGGCCGGGTTATAGCCAATGCGGCGGAAAGGATCCAGCTCATCCACTGGAACCTGGAATTCCTCCCGCAACAAGTCCAGCAGACCCGGAACCCGTGCCGAGCCGCCGGCCACGAAGATGTGGTTGATGGCTTCGCCGCTAGCGGTGGCGCGGAAGAAGTCGAAGGTTTTCTGGATTTCAAGGGCTAGGATTTCCGACACCGAGCGGAGCACGGCATTCTTTTGCTCGTCGGAGACCGTGGCCACGCTGTGACCCCGCTTGAGGTTTTCTGCGTCCTCAAAGCTGAGCTCAAGTTCTTTCTGCAGCGCATCGGTGTACTGGTTACCGGCCACGCCGACGTCACGGGTGAAGACGGGGACGCCGCCGCGGACGATGTTGATATTCATCACGCTGGCGCCGATGTTGAGCAAAGCGCTGGTCTTGTCGGGTTCGGGCTCGTAGTTGAATTCATACGCATTCTGGAGGGCAAAGGCGTCGACATCGACGACCGCCCCCAGGCGGCCGGCAAGGCTCAAGGCACTGGTGTAGTTGGAAATTTTCTCCTTCTTCACCGCCACCAAGAGGATGTCCACTTGGTCGCCCATGGCACTGGTTTCGAGCACCTGGTAGTCGAGGTTGACGTCGGCGATGTCAAACGGAACGTACTGGCCGGCGTCGGCGTGCACCTGGTCGTAGAGCTCGTCCTCCGGCAGATTGGGCATCGTGACTTTCTTGATGATGACCGAGTGGCCCGACACGGAAGTGGCTACATTCTTGTTCCTGATCTTGTGCTGACTGAAGATGCGCTCGATGGCCGAGGAGACCGCGGGGGCATCGATGATGGCACCATCCACCACGGTTTCCGGCGCCAACGCCTCCAGGCCCACGCTCGCCACCTCAAAGCCCTCGCGCGCCCTTTTCAACTCGACCGCCTTGACCGCGCTCGAACCGATGTCGAGCCCTACCACCGGCTTGCTCTTGCTGCGCCCAAACAATGCCATCGTCTCACCTACCCCCTTCCTCGCCGGCGATTCTTTTCCTGACTTATTTTACGCTCCATCCACCGGTCGAGGATGGTTTTCTTAAACTTCCAGCGATTCCCCAATTTGAAGGCCGGGATCTTGTCTTGGTAGACATAGCGGTAGAGGGTATCAGGCGATATCCCCAGGTATTCGGACGCTTCGCGAATGTTCATCACTTCACGGGGGGCAGCCATCTACCGGATCCTCTGCCCGCCGCCGGCGCTTCTGGCGGCGCGCGCCCCATCCTGAGAGCCTCGTAGAGGGAAGGCAGCAAATCCCGAGGTCTTGGGGGTGATTTCTAGGCTAAACCCCGGCGGATGTCAAGTAATTTTTTGTTTTCTTAGGCTTTTCTACCGCTTTTACTACCAAGGGGCCATGGCCCGGCTTGGCGCACGGGGTCAGAAGAGGAACTGCAGCAGGGTGCGTAGACTGAGGATCATGATCAAGGCCCCCACCAGAATCATCAAGCTGCGGGCCGGCAGCCTTTTACACACGAGTGCGGCCAGGGGTGCCGCCACGACACCGCCGGCGATCAAACCCGCGATGATTCTCCAGTGGACCAGCCCCAGCGCCAGGAAAAAGGTGGCCGTCTGCGCCAAGGTGACGAAGAATTCCGCCAGGTTGGCCGAGCCAATGGCGAAACGCGGGTGGTTACCGTTGGCGACCAGGGTCGAGGTTACGATGGGGCCCCAGCCCCCACCCCCAATGGCGTCCAGAAAGCCCCCGGCCAGGCCTAGTTCGGTCAGCCGGCGCGTCTTTTCCCCCGCCTGCACCCGGCGGAAGGCCTTGCGTAATATCACCAGACCCATCACGAACAGGTAGGCGCTGACCACCGGCTTGATTGTCTCACCGGGCACCGAGGTCAGTACATAGGCCCCGAGCACCCCGCCGATGACCCCGGGAACAACGAGTTTATGTAGCAGCACCCGGTCCACGTTGCCGTGTCTCCAGTGGGCGAGACCGGACACACCGCTGGTGGCGATCTCGGCTGCGTGGACGCTGGCGCTGGCCGGCGCCGGCGGAATGCCGATGCTCAGCAGCAGCGTAGTTGAACTGACCCCATAGGCCATCCCCAGCGCACCATCAATCATTTGCGCGAAGAATCCGAACAAGACGAAAAGCAGGAAGTCATCCATGGTGCCGCACGGTTCGGAGGGCAGCCAGCGGCCGCCGCTTTTTGCCCAAACGGCCCGCGGGGAGACGTCGTAGGGCATCGGCCAGGGTGGTGTGGTCGAGAATGGTGGCAGCGGCGTCCCGGACTTCTTTCATTACTAGGCGCACGCCACAGCGGACTTCATCGGGACACTCCGCGCAGGGCATATAGGCGGTCTCGCTCACGCAGGGCACGGGCGCCAGCGGGCCATCGAGAATGCGAATGATGCGGCCGAAAGCGATCTGCTCGGGGCGCTGCAGCAGGAAGTAGCCGCCGCCCTGTCCCTTCTTGCTTTGCACCACGCCCTGGTGTTTGAGCTCGAGCAGGATGAGCTCGAGGAATTTCTGCGGGACCGACTCGCGCCGGGCCAGATCGGCGATCAGCACGGGGCCGCGCCCGTAATCGCGGGCCAGGGCGAGAAGGACTTTCAATCCGTATTTGGCTTTTTGGGAAAGCACAGTTTAGTCTACTCAAACGATAGAGTAAATCATCTAAGCAGGTTTGCCACCACTCCTGCGTAACTTCCTCGGCGAGCCATGCTGGTAGGTCAGGAAGTTAGGAGCGCACCTGTTCGGGGTCACCGGACGGGATGCAAGACCTTGCACAATCGCGCAGACAATTTCCCGTTCTGGGTTGGCCAGCTCAGAGGTCGCTAGCTCAGCCCGAGTTCGCGCCAGCGGGCTGCCACCCGCTGCTTGACCGCCGGGTCCATCTTGATCTCATCCGGCCAGGGTCCGCGTGTGTAGCCTTCGCTCGGCCACTTGCGGGTGGCATCAACGCCCATCTTGGATCCGAAGTCGGGCAGCCGCGCGGCGTGGTCGAGCGTGTCCATGGGCCCGAGCATGAATTGGACGTCGCGTTCGGGATCGATGGCGCAGAGCGCCTTCCACACCACCTCGCGTGGGTCGTGCACGTTGACGTCGTCGTCCACCACCACCAGGCACTTGGTGAACATCGCTTGCCCAAGCGACCAGATGGCGTTCATCACCTTGCGGGCATGGCCGGGATAGGACTTGCGAATGGCGACAATCATCAGATTGTGGAAGATGCCTTCGGCGGGCATGTGCAGCTCGACAATCTCGGGCAGCTGCAGCTTGATGATGGGCAGCAGGATGCGCTCGATGGCGTGGCCCATAAAGTAGTCCTCTTCCGGTGGCGGGCCGACGATGGTGGTGAGGTAGACGGGGTCTTTGCGGTGGGTGATACAGGTGAGATGGAAAACGGGAAACTCGTCGGCGAGCGAGTAGTAACCGGTGTGGTCGCCGAAGGGGCCTTCGGTGCGGAACTCGTTCAAGTCTACGTAGCCTTCGAGCACGATTTCGGCGTTGGCGGGGACTTCGAGGTCGACGGTCTCGCACTTGACCAGCTCGACCGGCTCACGGCGCAGGAAGCCCGCGAGCAGAAGCTCGTCCAAGTCGGGCGGCGCGGGAATCACGGCTGAGAACACCGTGGCCGGGTCGGAGCCGATGGCACAGGCGACTTCGAGCCGGCCGGTGCCGAACTTGCGCCGGGCGCGGCGGAAGTGCTCGGTGCCGTGCTTGTGCGTCTGCCAGTGCATCGCCGTCGTGCGCTCGTCGAAGACTTGCATCCGATAGGCGCCGACGTTCCGCCGGCCGGTGTCCGGGTTCTTGGTGATGACGAGCGGAAAGGTGATGTAGCGGCCCGCGTCCTGCGGCCAGCACTGGATGACGGGGAAGTCAAGGAGTGAGAAGTCGTCTTTCTTGATCACTTCTTTGCACGGCCCACTGCGCACGGTTTTAGGGAAGAAGGAACCCATCTCGGCCAGCTTGGGGAGAAGCTTGATCTTGTCGAGCAGGCCCTGCGGCGATTGAAAATCGAGGTAGCCCTGGATGCGCTCGGCCACCTCCTCGAGCGCATTGACCTCGAGCGCCAGGCACATCCGCCGGTGAGAGCCGAAGAGATTGATGGCAAGCGGCGTCTTGTAGCCTTTGACGTTCTCAAACAGTAGCGCCGGCCCGCCCGCCTTCGTCACCCGGTCGGTGATTTCGCTGACTTCGAGCTTCCAGTCCACTTCGGCGCGGATGCGCTTGAGTTCGGCTTCTTTTTCCAGCCGCACCAGGAACTCGCGCAGGTCTTTGTAGGCCACTTCCCTTCCCTCCACCAAGCACGGAACTCATGCGGGCGGACGATTATGGCAGGTCGGCTACGTCGACGCAAAGGGTGCGCGGCTACATCAAGGCAGACCGCAGCAGCTTGTAGGAAGCCACGGCCAACACCACGGCCAGGATGCGACGCAGCCACAGGCCCGGCAGGCGCCGCGCGCCCAGCCGCGAGCCCACCAGCCCTCCGGCAAAAGCGGCCACGATCAGCGGCAGTAGCCCCGCCCAATCAAGTTGCGTGCGGCTCAGGTGGCCGTAGAGGCCGGCGGCGGAATTGAGGAAGATAAAAGCAGCGGAGACAGCCGCGGTGCGCTTGGCGTCGGCCCAGCGCATCAGCAGCATGACGGGACTCAGGAAGATTCCCCCGCCCACGCCGACAATCCCCGAGAGGTAGCCAATCCCGGCTCCTGCCGGCAGCGCCACGCGCGCGGGCGGCGGCGCCAGCCAGTTCTCATCCTGTCGGCTGGCTGGCTGGATTCCCAGGCGCACAGCGGCAAACACGAGAACGGCACCGAGCAAGAGGCTGTAGACCTGGGTCGAGACACGCGTCAGCCCACCCAGGAAGGCTGCGGGAATCGAAGTGATGACAAAGGGTGCGAGCAGCCGCGGGGAGAAATGGCCCGCGCGCCAGTAGTTCAGAAATCCCGTTCCCGCCACCAGCAGGTTCACGCACAGCGCGCTGGGTGCCATCTGCGTCGGCGAAATGGCAAACAGCGAGGCCACAGCCAAATAGCCCGAGGCGCCGCCGTGCCCGACCGAGGAGTAGGCCACGGCGACGAAGAACACCAGGCCGAGCAAGAGCGCCAGCAGGGCGGGGTCCTGGGGTAGCATAGAGGCGCCTATGAAAGCACAACTCGGCGCCGGGCGCAGCAAGGAAAGGCAGCGTGTTTGACCCCGCGCGCACGCGCTGTGGTGGGTCCAGGAGGTAGCTCATGAGACTCCGAGCCGTCGCGGGACTCTTCCTGCAAACGGCCCTCGCCTTCACGCTCATGTTTCTCGCCTGGGGGCTGGACGACTGGCGGGGCTTCTTCGCCGAGCCGGCGCGGGCGGGGCTGGTGGTCGTGGCGGTGCTTGGACTGGCGGCAACGCTGGCGTTGCACCTGGATGTGCAACCCTTCCGGAAAGGGAAGCGCCCCGTGGGCCGCCAACGCTACCTGCTGCCCGCCCTCATCCTCGTCGGGCTCTCCCTGATCGCCTTCCTGCCTTACGCCGACCGGCGCGCAATTCTGACGTTCGCGGCAACCGCCTGGCCGCGGTGGCTTGGCGTCGGACTCTATGCCGCGGGCAACGTCCTGGCCTTTGCGGCGGTCAAGACGCTCGGCAAGCAATTCAGCGGCTATGTGACGTTGCAGGACGGCCACCGGCTCGTGACCTCCGGCATCTACGGCGTCATCCGCCACCCCATCTACCTGCGGGCGCTGATGGTCGTGATTGGGCTGCCGCTTGTTTTTCGCAGCTGGCTCTTCATCCCGTTCTTTGTCCTCGGG
>JACQTG010000283.1 GCA_016210895.1 Acidobacteriota bacterium | reverse complement strand
TTCTCCCCGGTGATAACGTTTTCGAGCGCCGCCGGAATCAAAATGTCGCACTTCAGCTCCAGCAGCTCTTCGTTTGTGATTCGACTTGTGCCGGGCAGACTGACCACGGAGCCGGTCTTTTCCTTGTGCTTGATAGCAGCCAAAGGGTCAATCCCGCGCGGATTCGTAATGCCGCCCTTGGAGTCGCTCACGGCGATGATCTTCGCTCCCACGTCGCCGAACAGCCGCGCGGCGATGCTGCCGGCATTACCGAAGCCTTGAATCGCGACCGTGGCACCGCGCAGCGGGACCTTCTTGGCCTTGCAGGCCTCTTGGGTGACGTAGAGACACCCCATAGCCGTGGCCTCGTGCCGCCCTTCCGAGCCACCCAGGCTGACCGGCTTCCCTGTCACCACGCCCAGGCAGGAGTAGCCCACGGTCATGCTGTAGGTGTCCATCACCCAGGACATCGTCTGCTCGTCGGTGTAGACGTCGGGCGCGGGGATGTCGCGGTCAGGGCCAATGATGGGCAGGATTTCGGTCACATAGCGCCGCGTCATCCGCTCCAACTCCGCCTTCGACATCTTGCGCGGGTCGCACACCACGCCGCCCTTGCCCCCGCCGAAGGGAATATTCACCACCGCCGTCTTCCAGGCCATCCAGGCGGCCAGCGCCTTGACTTCATCCAACGTCACGTTCGGGTGATAGCGGATGCCACCCTTGGCCGGCCCCCGCGCGATGTTGTGCTGTACCCGGTAGCCTTCAAACACTTTTACACATCCGTCGTCCATCTTGGTCGGAATCGAAACCGCCATCACCCGCTTGGGCCGGCGCAACACTTCTCGCAAGCCCGAGTCCAGCTTCAAATAGTCGGCCGCCTGATCGAACTGCATCTGCGAGATCACATACGGGTTCAGTTCTTCCTTCATTGCGCTCCTCCGCACGACCGTTCCGGAAGGCTCGAAACGGCTGCGTGAATTTGCACTCCAGGCTTGCCCGAAGGGATCACGTACCCGAGCCTGCGGCGAGAGACCGCTCGCTCGCCCGATACTGCTCGCGACAGCGCTCGGAACAAAAATAGAGTGTCTTGCCCTGGCTTACTTCCCGAATGGAAATCTCCGGCGCGACATAGGTACCGCAGACCGGGTCGCGCTGCATCCGACTGTCCGGTGTCTGCGGCACTGAGCCGCGCTCGCCCTTGCCGAATAGGGCCGCGAGCGCGCGCCCGACCCAGCGCACGATCAAAACTACCGCCAGCAACAGAAACAGGATGCGAAGAAGCCAGCGCATCGCCGCGCCCGTTCCCTACGGACTGCCTGAGCCGGTTGAACGAGCCGACGTTCGGGGCGAGGCGCCCAGCAGACGGTCTAACTCTTCCAGGCCCGGGAAATTCGGATTCACCTGGCGCAGCTGTTGCCGGACACGCTCGGCGCCGGCGCGGTCTTGCTTGCCGCGCAGCAGCGTGAGGGCGAGATGATAGAGAGCATGGGGTTCGTTGGGTTTGAGCGCCAGCACGGCGTTGAGCTGCTCGATGGCGGCGTCAGGTTGATTTGTGTCGGCCAGGCAGCTCGCCAGTGCCACGCGTGCATCAAGGTTCTTCGGCTCGCGCGCCAGCGCACGTTCGTACCAGGGAATCGCCTCCTGGCAGCGGCCGATCTCAAAGAGAAATTCGGCCAGGCGAAGTGCCGCGCCCGCATCCTCGGGATTCTGCTCCGCCTGCTGGCGCAGAGCGACGATCTGGCGCGACACGTCCATCGGGGGATGGCCCGGCGGCAAGCCCATCGCTTCTTCGGCGGACGGCTGCTCGCCGAGCAAGGGGGCCGTCTGCGGCGCCGCCTGCTTGGCCTGGCGGGTGTAGACGTAGCCGCCGACGAAGCCAATCACGGCGAAAATGAGCGCCGTCAGGACAAGGTCTCGGCGCACTCTTCCTCCCCTCTAGGGACGCCCGACGAGGGGCGAGTCTAGCCCCCACCCCCAGGAGTGTCAAGGACGGGGGGCCTCAAATGACGGTCAAAAAAAGCCACCAGCGCTTGCTCCAAGGCCGGTATGGCACGCAGCAGCGAAAGCCCCTGGGCGCTGCCCTCATAGAGCTTGACCACCGTCGTGCCCTGCGCGCGCCGACTCAGCCGAGCCACGCGCGGCGCATCGAGGTCATCTTCTCCGGCAGCGAGCAAGACCGGCCGCCACCCGTAATACGCCATCGCGTCCTCGAGTGGCCCCTCAGGCTCTGCCGCGGGTAGCGACACCAAAACCAACGCCTGCACTAGGGGCTCGCCGGCGCTAAACTTGAGCGCTGCCGGCCCCCCCAGTCCCACTCCCAGCACGCCGAGGCGCGCAGCATCCACACGCTTTTGCTCGCGCAAGAAGCTGAACCCGGCTGCAACCTCCGCCTCCTTGTCCTCGCCGACAGCAATCGCCAGCACGCCGTAGCCGCTCCGCTGCAAACGGTCGCCGAGCGGAATTCGCTCCTGGGTACGGCTGTCCGTGCCCGACACGAGAAGTACCGCCGGCGATAACTCTTTCTCCGGCTGCCAATAGACTGCCTCCAGCATTTCTCCATCGAGGGGAATTTGCACGCGCTCCCGCTTTTCACATCCCACGGTCAACAGAACCGGAAGGAAAAGCAGCCAACCTGCGGTCTGTTGGATGATGGGTCGCACGGTCTGGCAGGCTCAGCGGGAGGCGGCCACCCCCAGGCGCTTCAGGTAATCGGCCGCTTGCTCGGCGTACTCGCCCTGCGGCGCCAACGCCAGGTAGCGTTGGAAGGCTTCGACAGTTCCCGAGGGAGGCTCGGGCTTGTCCGTTTCGCCCTCCGACTGCGTCTCCGCGCTCCGATACAGCGACACGCCCAGGAAGTAGAACGCCATCGGATCGCCTTTATCGCTTCGCGTCGTCTGGCGAAAGCGCTCGGCCGCCTCGGCGTAGCGCCCGGCGTTGTAGAGCGTGGCGCCCCAATTGAAGTAGACACTGGCGGCCTCCTCGCCGGCCCCGCGCACGGCGGCGCTAAACGCGGCCACGGCCTCTTCTGTTCGTCCACCGCGGGCGAGCGCCACCCCTAGATTGTTCCGGATGCCGAAGTCATTGGGTGCGAGCGCCAGTGCCGCCTGGTAGGCGGCCCGCGCATCCACCGTGCGGCCCACGCCGGCATAAGCTTGGCCGAGTTGCGCGTGGTAGAGGGCTTCGGAGGGTTCTAGATCG
>JACQTG010000282.1 GCA_016210895.1 Acidobacteriota bacterium | reverse complement strand
GGCGGCCTACGCGCCTTGGCCGAGATGAAGCAGCATCTCGAGCAGGGCTGCGACGTCGCCTTCACCATTGACGGACCGCGCGGGCCGCGGTTCGTGGCCAAGCCCGGACCGATCTGGCTCGCCCGGCGTACCGGTGACGCTATTTTCTGTTTCCACATTGTCCCTGAGCGCGCCCACGTCTTTCACAAGAGCTGGGACTTGTTCCAGATTCCTTATCCCTTCACCCGCGCGGTGATTCTCAACGCCCCGCCTATCTACGTTCCCGCCGAGGCGGATGAAGCCGCCCAGGCGGCGAAACACGAGGAGATGCAGGCGATGCTCGACCACCTGCGCACGTTGGGGGATCGCTGGTGGCAGATGTCAGAGCAGGAGAAAGAGGGAGTACGGGCTGAGTTCAGCGCGGGCGTTCTTTCAGCGTTGCCGTCGCCTGCATCCGGCGCTGACCCCGGTAGAAAGTGATCTCCACGCGCTCGCCTGGACGCTTCCGCCAGAGCTGGCGGGTGATGTCGAGCGCCGTCTCCACCCGCTCACTGTTCAGCGCGACGATGATGTCGCCGCCGACAATCACCCGCACCCGGCCGACAACCACCGCGCGGTTGCCACCGCGGATGCCGGCCTCGTCCGCCGCGCTGCCCGGAACTACTTCCGCCACCAGGATGCCGCGCTCGGTCGGCAGGCGGAGAGCTTCCGCCAGCGTGGGTTCGAGCGGGTAGCCGCTGATGCCCAGGATGGGCCGGCGCACCCGCCCTTCCTGAATCAAGTCGTCGAGGATGAACTGGACCGTACTGACGGGGATGGCGAAGCCGATGCCGAGGCTTGTTCCGGTGGGCGAGAAAATGAGCGAGGTGATGCCGATGACGCGGCCCGCAGAATCCAAGAGCGGCCCGCCGGAATTTCCCCGGTTGATGGCGGCATCGGTCTGAATCGCCTCATCCAGGAGTACACCGTCCTCAGTTTGAATCGTGCGACCCAATGCGCTGATTACGCCCGTGGTCAGTGTGCCCTGGAAGCCGAAGGGATTGCCGATGGCCAACACTTTCTGGCCGACGCGCAACGAGTCGGAGTTGCCCAGCTCCACCGTGGGCAGGATCTTGCGGCCGGGGTTGATCTGGATGACGGCAATATCGCTCGCCCGGTCGCTGCCGATGACGCGGGCGGGATAGGTGGAGCGATCCGAGAGCGTGACCTGAATCTCATCCGCTCCGGCAACGACGTGGTGATTGGTCAGAATGTGGCCCTGGCGGTCGATGATGAACCCGGAGCCGGTACCCTGCGACGGCACCGCGCCGAAAAAGAAGTTCCACTCCAGCGCCCGGGTGGTGACGTTGACCACGGCGGGCGAGACGCGGCGATAGACCTCGACGCTGTTTTGCTCGTCCCGCGTCAAGTCGGCGACCGGTACAGGCTCTTCCGCATTGGCCGAGGAAACCTGAGGCGCAGAGGGCTCGGAGAGCGGCGCGGTCGTCTCTTCCAGCGAGGCGCGTGTCCCCAGCCAGTAGCCGGCGGCTACCGCCAGAGCAAGAATCAACAACCCTATCCACGTGCGGTTTCTCATAGGAGTGCAGACCCTTCAGGCTCGCGATTTCGCCGCCGGCCGTACCTGCCGCCGGAGCTGTTCAACCACCGAGTGGACTTGCGTGCGCGTGTCGTCGAGCGAGCCGGAACAATCAATTTGGTAATCAGCTTGACGCCGCTTCTCCTCCTGCGGGAGTTGCGCCGCCAGGCGTTGCTCTGCCTCGGCGCGGCTCAGGCCGGTGCGCGCCAGCAGGCGCTCCCGTTGTTGCTCCGGACGACACCAGGTGACGATCAGCTTGTCCAACCGACGATGATAGCCGCTCTCGACCAGCAACGCCGCTTCCACCACCACGATGGCATCCGGAGTCGTCCGCGCGATTTCGGCCAGCTGTGCCTCCGTGCGCTCGATCACGCGGGGATGGACAATGGCATTCAACTGCGCAAGCTTTGCCCGGTCGGCAAAGACCAGCCGCGCGAGCTGCTTCCGGTCAATCGTGTCGTCGGTGGCGAGGATTTCTTTGCCAAACGCAGCCACAATTTCCCGATAGGCAGGCTGGCCGGGGGCCATCAGTTCGTGCGCCATCTCATCCAGCCGGAGCACCTGACAACCCATCTCTTCCAACATCTGGGCGACCGTGCTTTTGCCGGTGCTGATGCCGCCGGTGAGTCCAGCTCGGAGCATAACAGGAGTTTGCCGTCAGGCCATTACCGCCAGGGTTTTGGCGCGGCGCAGCCGGGCCGCCTTGACCGTATTGGCCATCAACAGGGCAATCGTCAGCGGCCCGACACCCCCGGGCACGGGCGTCAGCGCGCCGGCGACTTCGGCCACGTCGGGGTGGACGTCGCCCACCAGGATCGAGCCTTTCTTGCGGAACTCCTCGAGTCGCTGCGGGTAGCGAGCGAAGAGCCGCTCGGCCTCGGCAGCCTCTTGGACCCGATTGATACCCACGTCGATCACGGTGGCACCCGGCCGCACAAACTCCGGTGTGACAAACGCCGTCCGGCCCATCGCCGCCACCAGAATGTCGGCTTCGCGCGCGACGCACGGCAATTCGCGCGTGCGGCTGTGGCAGAGCGTCACCGTAGCGTGCTCGTGCAGGAGCAGCAGCGCCAGCGGCTTGCCCACGATGTTGCTCCGGCCGATGATGACCGCGCGGCTGCCGGCGATCGGAATCTGGCTGCGGCGGAGAATTTCGACAATGCCCGCTGGCGTGCACGGCCGCAATCCTTCGCGCTGGCTGACCAAATTGCCCATATTGATGGGATGAAATCCGTCCACGTCCTTGGCCGGGTCCACGGTCAGCAGGATTCGTTGCGCGTCAACCTGCGGCGGCAGTGGTAACTGCACGAGGATGCCGTCAATCGCCTCCCGCCGGTTCAACTCCTCAATCTGCGCGAGCAATTCTTCTGTGGTGATGCTGGCGGGCAGTTGCAGGCGTTCGCTGTGCAGGGCCAGCGCCTCGCAGGCGCGGATTTTGTTCCGCACATAGATATGTGAGGCAGCATTGTCGCCGACGAGCACCGCCGCGAGGCCCGGGGTGACACCCTGCGCCCGCAGCTGCGCAATCTCCTGGCGGAGTTCGTCCTGAATCTGCTGGCCGATTTGTTTGCCGTCGAGGATACGCGCGGCCACGATGCACCTGGAAAAAAGCCATCATAGCACACGGCGCGAAGACGACAAGGCATTCCTGCCGGGGCGGCTTGCCAAGCACTTTGCGCTTCTGCTAGAGTCGAGGCCCATCAAGGGGAGCCGGTTGCTATGGCGGTCGATCCCGAGCTGCTGAAAATTCTCGCATGTCCGCTCTGCAAGACCCCGGTGGCGCTGACGCCTGATCAGAAAGGGCTCAAGTGCAGCACCTGCCGGCGCGTCTACCCGATCAAAGACGACATCCCGGTGATGCTCGTGGACGAAGCCCGGATCGAGTCGTAAGTTTCAATGCCCGTCAGTCCCTCCGGGAGGAACGTTCTTGCTGAACTCCCGGCAGGTGCGCGCCTGCTGGTGCTGCGACTGCGCTCGCTGGGCGACACGCTGTTGACCACACCGGCCCTGCGCGCCCTCAAAGCCTGGCGGCCGGACCTCAAGCTGGCGGCACTCGTAGACAGGCGTTCGAGCGACGTGCTGGCGGGCAACCCGGACGTCAGCGAGCGGATTGAATTTGATGGCGCGCGCAGGCTGGGCGAGGTGGTGGCGCGCGTGCGCGGTGAGAAGTTTGCCCTTGCGGTCAACGTGCACGGCGGCACGCTGAGTGCCCTGTTGACGCTCGGGAGCGGCGCATGCTATCGCGCTGGACGCACACACTTCCGCTTCCGCTTTGCTTATAACCTGTTGTGTCCCGAGCCGCCTGCAGTCGTGGGGCGCAGGGAGATACATACCGTGGAAGACCGCCTGAGCACCTTCTACTGGTTGGGCGTGCCGCAGGGGGAAGTTCCCGGGCTGCAGGTTTTTCCGCAGGAAAGCGCGCGAGACGCCGTGCACAAGAAACTCGCGGCACACGGTGTGCACGCGGGGACGCGCTATGGCGTTTTGCATCCCACCGCGACCTTTTTCACCAAGGAGTGGCCGCTCGCGCGCTTCCTCGAGCTGGCCGGGTGGCTGCAGCGGGAGCAGGGCTTGGTGCCGGTGTTGAGCTGTGGCCCGGGGGAAGCTAGGCGCATTCGCCGCGCACTGGCCGGCCGTGCCGTTGCCTGTTTGGGCGAAACGTCCGTCGGGGAGTTGATTGCTCTGATTGAAGGCGCGGCACTCTACGTCGGCAACGACAGCGGACCGACGCACATCGCTGCCGCCCTGGGCCGTCCGTTGGTGGTGTTGTTTGGTTCCTCGAATTCGGTCGCGTGGCGCCCCTGGCAAACGGCACACGAGCTGGTGCAAAACTACTACCCCTGTAACCCCTGCCCAGGCGACCGCTGCTACGTTTTTGACGAGCCGAAGTGTATTCTCTCCATCACGCTCGAGCAGGTGCAGGCAGCGGTCGAGCGTACGCTGGCTCGCATGCCTGTACCGGCGAATCTGCCCTCAGTGGGAGCAAAGCGCGTATGACTGCGGTTTCAGAACGGCGACTGCGACATCTCGTCGAGCGCTTTCGCCGCCAGCGGGTGGCGGTTGTAGGGGACGTCATGCTCGACCGTTTCGTGCGCGGTCGCGTGACCCGGCTCTCCCCGGAAGCCCCTGTGCCGGTGGTTGAAGTGGACTCGCTCGAAGGCACACCGCATCCCGGCGGTGCGGCCAATGTGGTGGCCAACCTGCGCGCCCTGGGGGCGCTGGCGATTCCCTTTGGCGTCATCGGCCGTGATGAGGCGGGGCGCGACCTGCGCGACGAGTTGCGTCGCCTGCGCGTTCCCGTCACCGGCCTGATTACCGATTCACGCCGACACACGATCGTGAAAATCCGCATCAGCTCGCACGACCATCATCACATCGCCCGCGTGGACTGGGAGCAGCGGGAGCCGTTGAGCGGACCGGTTGAGACGCGGCTGCTGAGAAGGTTTCAGCGCGCTCTGAAAAGAGTCGATGCAGTCGTGGTGTCGGACTACGACAAGGGCACGCTCACCGACAACGTACTCAAGGTGGTCTTGCACTCCTGCCGGCTGCGAAAGATTCCCGTGTTTGTTGACTTGAAGCGGTGGCGGTCGTCGAAGCTCGAGGCGACGCTGGTGCTGGTCAATGAGGGGCGTGCCTCGGAAATGATGCACCAGGACATCCGCGACCAGGAAACTGCCCGAGCCACTGGCTGGCGACTGCTCGAGGCACTGGGCTGCGAGAATTTGGTGATGACCCGCGGGAGTGCGGGAATGATGCTCTTGGATCACAAGGGTGGCAGCGGCTACGGCGCCGCCGTTCGGGACGTAAGGGAAGTCTTTGATGTCACCGGGGCGGGAGATACCGTTTTGGCCACGCTGACCTTGAGCTTTCTTGCAGGGGCTAGTTTGCAGGAAGCCGCCGAACTGGCCAACCACGCGGCTGGGGTGGTAGTCGGCAAATCGGGAACCGAAGTTTGCTCGCCGCGGGAACTACTGGCCAGCCTGAACCAACGCCGCACCCGCTAGACTCTTTCCCACTCGGCTAGAAGGGCGGGAAGGACAGGCTCTTGTCCTTCTTTTCCACCCACAGGCGCACGGGCGGGTCCAGGTTG
>JACQTG010000271.1 GCA_016210895.1 Acidobacteriota bacterium | reverse complement strand
ATTTCCTAGGCTCCTAGGGCTCCTAGGGGAAAAAACCGGGTGTACTAGGGTGAAAACCTACTTGACATCCTATAATAGTAGTGTCACTACTAGCGCCAGCAACCCCCATTAGGAACTAGGTCCGCCGCCGGGGCGCTTGAAGGTTAGCTCCCCGGTGGCGCCTCCTTAAATGGCGGAAGAAACAGGGGGCAAGTAAACAATTAGGAAGGAGTTGATCTACCATGAAGCGCATCTTCGCATTCCTGGGGGCCCTGGCGTTTTTCCATCTTGGCGGTGTTGGGTTGTTCGCCCAGACAGCCGCGATGGAGAGTCCGGCCCCGGTCAGTTTGGATTACGACATTAACGCCCGGCCCGGTGCAGTGGGGCTGCGTGTGCCGAGCGCCGCGCAGCAAGAGGCGCTGGCGAGTTTTCGGAACAGCTATGGAACGCAGGTCCATGCCCGCTGGGACGAGTTTGCCGGCTCGATCGACGCGGTGTGGGACTTTCGGACTGCCGCCTACAGCGGCTCGGCGGCCGATGCTGCCCGGGCGTTCATCGCCGAAAATCAGCTCTTGTTCGGCTTCACCGACCTTTCCGGCCTCCAACTCACCAAAGCCACGCCGGCCCTGGGGGGAACGCTGGTGCGCTTCGACCAGATGTATCAAGGGCTGCGGGTACGCGGCGGCGGTATTGGCGTCGGGGTGAACTCTGCGAACCAGGTGATTGCCGCCTTCGGTCCCACCTACTCAGTCTCTGGGGTGCCGACGACGCCGATTCTCTCTGCCGAGGAAGCCGTGCAGCGTGCCCGGGCCGATTTGGCTCCCTACGCTGTGGACCTCTCCCCGGAAATCAGCCAGCATCTGGCGCCGGCCCTCGACCGGTTTGAAGCCAGCCTAGGGCCCTTCCAGGAGCCGTCCCCGGAACTAGTCGTTTTTCCCACCGCTGACGGGTTCCGCTTGGCCTGGGAATTCATCCTGTATTCTCGGAATCCCTTCGGTGTGGTCCAGTACACGCTGGATGCTGACAGCGGAGAGCTGCTCACCCGCAGAGACAAAGTGCTCGCGCAAGGCACGAGTAACTTGGTGGGTGCCACCGGCGACATCTTCCCCACCCACCCGGTAATCGATAAGAACCTCCAGGACGCCGGCATCATCCCGCGAGATGCGACGGGCCGCCCGGCAGGGCAGTTGCGCGTGAACCTGCGCAACTTCGACGCCACCAACCGCACCACGGGCACGGCCGGCGAGCTCACCGGCACGCACGCCCACGTGCACAATACCCTGGCGGTGAAAGCGCCTTTCCTGCAGCCGCCCCTCGGCACCTGGCACTTCGCTCAAGATCTGCAGCCGGTTGAGCAGGCCACCCGCGAGGACAAGCATTTCGGCCCCGAGGCCGAGCCGGCCGAGCACCAGGACGAGATCAACATCTTCTTCTTCATCAACTACCTCCTCGAGTACATCACCGACCTTCACATCCGCGACGACCAGGCCAATAACCCGCTGGGCGCGGGCGACTTCCCCGATAGCTTCCCGAACAAGGACGCGCCCCTCCAGGGCATTGTCCACATCCCCTGTCCACCCGGAGTCACCGCCCTCGGGTGTCCCCGCGTGGGGGAAGCCGGCTCGCCCGACTTTGTGGAGCGGGTGCTCGGGCTCGACAACGCTTTCTCGGTGCCGCTGGTAGCGAAGGTCGCCGGGCAGGAAGTCATCGTCAATCCCACCGCGTACGGCCACGGCTTCTTGTTCAATGACCTGGCCATCGAGGACGGGGTTCCCTATCACGAAGGAATGCACTCGATTTCGACGCCCATTGCGGGTTTTGAGGGCGGCGTCGAGTCGGGGGCATTGAATGAGGGCCAGGCGGACCTTTGGGCGGAGACCATTTCTCAGGACCCGTCCTTGGGCGAGTATGTGGTGAATGGCTTCCGGCTACGCCAGGCCGTCCGGGAGAAGCGGGTTTTCACCGCCGCCAACGGCGACCCTGACCTCATCGCTTGGATTCGCAACGCCAATAGCGGCTTGCTCTACTCCCAGCTCTGCCGCTTCAACCGCACCACCCGCGCCCCCGACGGCCGCGAGTGCGAGCTACACCAAGACGGGGAAATCTACGAAGCCGCCATGTGGGACGTCCGCGAGTTGCTTCAGCTTTATGAAACTGGCAGCGGCTTCGTCCGCCCCGACCTCATCACCGGCAGCCCCACCACAGGCATCTTGCAGGGCCAGGAAACTTGGGAGCGGCTCTTCCTAGGCTCTCTGTATATCCTCGGCATCATGGCGCCGGACAACTTCGTCCGTGCCCGCGATGCCACCATCCTCGCCGACGCCCTGCTTTACCCGAGCGGGCTGGTGGAGCCCGGCAATCCCCGCCAGGTGGGGATGCACCGCACTCTCATCGAGCAAGTGTTTGCGGCGCGCGAGTTGGGCGCGAATGCTCGGGCCCCCATTGGCGGTCGGCAGACGGTCTCGAGCGCTGTCTCATCCTTCACCGCCGTGCGGCCGGCGCCGGACAAGCCCAAGGGCGTAAAGGCCGCGGTATTCGGCGATGCTGTGCAGGTCAGTTGGAGGCCAGTCACGGGCGCCCTGGCCTATGAAATCCGCAAGCGGCTCAAGGGGCAGAGGACAGGGCGGCTCTTTCCCTCGGATCCACTGACCCGTGAGTACTTCGAGGGTGACGCCTCTACCGACGGCTCGGGCTACTTGGACTACGTGCCAGGCAGTCAGGCCTCGTTCGTCGACCGCGGCCAGATCGTGGGCTTCTTCCGCGCGCGTGGACTCGAAAACCCCAAAGACTTCCAGTACGCCGTGCGGACCGTCGCCCTGAATCCAGACAACACCGTTGGGGTCTCGGGAACGGAATTTGTGGACGCGGCCGAAGGGTTGGAGACCACCGTGGACACCGAGTTTTTCACCGGCTTGGTGCCCATCGGGACAGCCGGCGCCAACCTCGTCGAAGGCGTGGACTACGTGGACATCGAGTTCTTCGGCAAGGAGCGTACCCTCGGCGTGGACGCCAGCTTGAGTGTACAGCTGACGGACCTCGGGGTGCTGCCCGACGTGGACTTCGTCCTCTTCGAAGTTGGGCCCGACGGAGAACTCACCCAGATCGGCAGTTCCGCGAATTTCGGTCCAAACGAGTTCATCAGTGCCGCCCTGGAACCCGGCCGCAAGTACGTCTATCGGGTGGTGGGCTTCGCCAACGGGCCAACGCTATTTGAAATCAGGAGCGACCAGTACATCCTGGCCGGCACTCCCTAGCGAAGGGAGGTGGGTGGCCGGAACACGGGCTGGAATCCAATGGAGAGGAGGTTGCGCATGAGAAACGCGTTCCGTCCGACCCTTGTCCTCTTCGGGATACTGCTGTTGGGTCCTGCGGCCGGGCTGGCCTCGCCCACCGTGGACTCGGTGCTAGCCGAGCAGGTGGCCAGCAACCCGTCGGGACAGACCCCGGCCATTATCACTTACAACCACCAGCCCACCAGCGACGACCTGGCCGGGCTGCAACTGCTGAGCATCTCTGCCGGGATTGTGCTCAACCGGCTGCCCATGGTCCTAACCACGGTCAACCAGGGCCAACTCGACGCGCTCCGCTCCCGCTCCGGCATCCTCTCGCTCTACGCCAATGAATTCATGGAGCGGTACACGAACGTCAGCCGCACCTTCATCGGGGTGACCAGCGTGCGGAAGGACGCCGAGGTGACTCGCCGTAACGGCGGGCTGCCGGTCTCGGGCAAAGGCATCGGCGTGGCCGTCGTGGACACGGGCATTGACGCCACCCACCCCGACCTGCAACTCGGCCGCAACGTCGTCCAGAACGTGCTCTTCCCGCTCACCGAGCTTTCTGTCACCCCGACGGGCTGTGCCTTGCGGCTGTCGTTCAACTTCGGCTTCCTGCCCCCGACCTTCCTCGAAAACCAGCCGATCAGCGACGCCGAGGGCGGTCACGGAACCTTTGTCTCCGGGGTCATCGGAGGCACGGGTCAGTCCTCCGGCGGTTTCTTCGGGGGAGTGGCCCCAGGGGCGGACCTGATCGGCGTCGTGGCGGGCAACGATTGTGGGCTGCCCAGCTTTGGCATCCTACAGGCCTTCGACTATGTGATGGTCAATCAGATCCGTTACCGCATTCGCGTGGTGAACAACTCCTGGGGGTCAAACCTGGGCACCGCGAGCTTCGACCCCGACCACCCCATCAACGTCGCCACCCGCCATCTGCACGACCTGAACATCACCGTGGTGTTCGCGGCGGGCAATAGCGGCGACAACCCGGGAGCAATCAACCGTTACTCGGTGGCCCCGTGGGTGATTTCAGTGGCGGCGGGTGACCGGGAGGCTCTGGGCCGTCCGGCAGGGTTCTCTTCCCGCGGACAAGACAATGGCACCGGGACCGACACAGCCGGGCAGCCAGCCTCTCCGTCGGCCCCGCCCAATCTGCGGCCCGACATCACCGCCCCCGGCGCCAACATCAAGAGCACACGGTCGAAGGGCCCCGGCATCACCAACACCGCGGGCACGGTGCCCCTGGTGGGGAATGATCTGCTGACCATCGCACCAGCTTTCCTGCCTTTCTACACCACCTCGCAGGGAACCAGCTTCTCCGCTCCTCACGCCAGCGGCGTCGTGGCCCTAATGCTCGAAGCCAACCCTTTGCTGACCCCCGATGAGGTCGTGACGTTGTTGCGGGCCACGGCTACCCCAATGCCCTTCGAGGAGCGCGTCGTGGGCGCCGGCTTTGTTGATGCCCACAACGCGGTGCGAGCGGCGATGGGCCTCGAGGCAGTTTCCCATCCGGCCGATCTGTCGCTGGCCGACCCCGAAGTAGTGGACCCGCCGAACGACCAAACCGCTACCACCGCTCAGGACATCCGCCAGGGTGACTTCTCCTACGACGCGGCAACGAACCAGATCGTCTACAAGCTCACCGTCACCGACCTCTCCGCCCGCACCACGCACATGCGCTGGACGATGAGTTCCCGCTTCGGCGACGTCACCGTGTTTGTAGCGGCCAACACCACCGAAACCGGCGAGGTCACCTTCCAGTACGGGCGGATTGCCATCAACCCGGACACCGGCCTGCGCCAGCAGACGACCCTGGGCACTCCGGACTCGGGCGAGCTGGTCGGGAACCAGATCATCATCCGACTCGGTTTGGACAAGGTGAACGCCGCTGTCGGATCCGACGTACTTTTCATCACTTCGACCGGCACGGTGGCCGATGCCTGGACCCGCATCGGCTCAACCCTCACCCCTTCGCTGCTCCTGAATTCAGACAGCGGCGGCGGGACAGACTTTCGGGTAGGCGAGCCGGATGATGACGACCCGCCCCCGCCGCCGGTAGACCCCTTCTGCGAGCGCTTCGCGGGCATGATGGCGCCCGATGATGTAAGTGTGGAGGTGGCAGTGAAGGTTCGCCTGCCGTTCCTCGACGCCAAGCTGAATTTCCACCCCGGCAATCAGGATGTGCTTTTCCAGTTGTTCGACTCGAACGGCGTGCTGATGGGCACCGCGGACGGCTCGAACAGGAAGCGGATCCGCGCCGGGAACCTCGAGCCGGGCGACTACATCTTCCGCTTGAGCGCAACCCCGACCAAGGCCATCGACTTCGTCATCAGCAGCTGCCAGTCCTCGACCGAGGACTGACCCACCCGCCCCGACTCCGCTCAGTGCCCCCACCAATCCCCCGGTTGGGGGAGCCGGGGCGGGGTGTGCGCCACAATGCCCGAAACTTTGAGTATCTGGGCGACTGTCTTGACTGAGGTAGTTTTCATATGCATTCCCAGCAACCCCAGTTCGGAGAAAATTAGTCGTGGCGCGAGGCCGAGTGGCAAACTCTATTTCTTGCAAGTGACAGACGGAGGCCTCGAGCGGTGCAAGTTTGGTGCAAGATAGGTCTGCGGAGGCCTTCGGAGAGCGCGGACTGGCGCGGAAGAGCGTGGATAAGCTATTGATTTTGCGGCGGACGGGAGAGGGCGAGCCGATTTGCCAAGGCAGGTGTCCCTTCGGCTATGCTCAGGGCAAGCGTGGGTTTCCCTCGCCCCCGCAACTGCTGGCCTCGGGATAAACTCCTCCCATCGCTTGCTCCACTCCCTGTCCATTCGGTCTTGGCTGGATTCACCGGCCCCGCCAGTCGCGTCCAAGTCGCAGAGCTCCGGCGCGAGGGAAGGGGAGCGTGGCCGGGTAGAGGGTCCCGGCTCCGATCACACCCCCCACAGCGAATGTGGTATCTTTGATTCTGTGCGAGCCCGGCGGGCCGGCAGGCAAGCAACCATCCGTGGCGCAGCGTGGATGGTGCCTCGGATGCCAGAGAGGGTTTGACCGTTTCGCCCCGGAAGAGTGAGGAAAGAGAGGGGAGACCCCATGTTCGGGACCCGCATCAGGATTGAGAAGGATCTCTACGAGAAAGTGAAAAACTGCGCGGAAGCAGCGGGTTACTCCAGCGTGGAGGAGTTCGTGACGCATGTGCTGGAGCGGGAAACGGCCCGCATTCTTTCGGGCGACTCGGATCCGGAGTCAGAAGAAGCGTTGCGGAAGCGATTGCAAGGGCTTGGCTACATCGAGTGAGTTGAGGCGGAAGGCGGTGCGTGCCTGAGAATCCTTCCTTGAGTTTGTCCACCGAGAAATGACGGCCTTCCTCTCCTGGGTCAATCGCTTCTTTGATCTGCTGTTCAGGCCGTTTCAAGACGGAAATCCACTTTACAGTTTGGTGGGGGCCTCCGTGCTCACCGGCCTTTTCCTGCTGGCTGTCTATCGCTTTGCCTCGGATCAGGGGGGCCTGCGTCGAGTGAAGGACCGTATCCAAGCTCACCTGCTGGCCGTCAGGCTCTTCCAAGATCAACCGGTTGTGGTCTTCCAGGCGCACGGTCGGCTGCTCGGTTGCATCTTCGTTTACCTGCGCTACTCGCTGAAGCCACTGGCGGTGATGCTCGTGCCGTTGGTCTTGACCTTGCCCCAATTGGAGATGCGTCTGGGCCAGCTCCCCCTGCGGGTGGGCGAACCCTTCCTGCTGACCGCCAAGCTAGCCGACCCGGCGGGGTTGGTGCAGACCTTCTTGCGGCTGCCGCGGGGCTTGGTTCTGGATTCTCCGCCCGTGCGGCTTCCCGAGCGCCAGGAAATAAGTTGGAGAATCAAAGCGGAGGAAGCAGGCGATTTCTCTCTTGATGTCGTAGTGGGAGAGGCGGTTTTCTCCAAGCAGGTGACGGTCGGGGGCGGCGTGGTTCGGCTTTCGACGAAACGCGCCGAGAGGAACCTCTGGCAGCAGTGGCTCCGCCCCGGAGAGCCGCCCTTGCCCGCCGCCGGCCCCCTGGAGTGGCTGGAAGTCAAATATCCCTCCCGGCGCATTGACTTCGGACCGTTTCACACCCACTGGCTGGTTCTGTTTTGTGGGTTCTCGATCGTGGTGGGGCTGGCGCTAAAAGGTGTCTTGGGTACGGAGATGTAGCGGCAGGGTTCACGCGAGGGTGGGAATGTGAGAAGGCGGAAGAAAGAGATGGCGGCCGCGGTGGCGCTGGTTTTTTTAGCGGCCGCGGAGGGGCACGCCTATGTGGGTCCGGGAGCAGGCTTCGCCTTCTTGTCCTCTTTCCTGCTTCTCCTGCTCGTCTTTTTTTCCACTTTGTTGTCGCTCCTGCTGTGGCCCCTTCGGCTCCTGGTTCGAATTGTCCGCGGCCGAAAAGCGCAGCTTCGGGGAAAGATAAGACGGCTGGTGATTCTGGGCTTGGATGGCTTGGATCCGGAGTTGGCTACGAGATACATGGACGACGGCAAGCTGCCGAACCTGGCGCAGCTGCGGGCTGGGGGATGTTTTTCGCGGCTGCAAACCACCCACCCCCCGATTTCCCCGGTGGCCTGGTCCACGTTTCAGACAGGTGTGGGCCCGGGCCAGCATAACATCTACGATTTTCTGGCCCGCGACCCCAGGAGCTATCGTCCCTACCTTTCCTCCGCGCAAATCACCAGCAGCAACCGCAGCCTGCGGATTGGAAGATGGGTGATTCCTCTGGGGAGGCCCCACACCAAGCTCTTGCGGAAGAGCAAGCCCTTTTGGTCCTACCTGGGTGAAGCCGGCATCTTTTGCTCGGTTCTTCGGGTGCCGGTGACCTTTCCGCCGGAGAAGTTTTCCGGTGTCCTTCTCTCTGGCATGTGCGTGCCGGATCTGCGCGGCAGCCAGGGGACTTTCTCGTTCTACTCCACTACGCAAGAGCCCGCCGAGACGCCCCAGGCCGGGGTGCGGATGGGCTTGCGGAGAGACGGGGAGTGGTTCACCTCCTATATCCCGGGCCCGGAAGCGCCGGCCAGTGCGGATGGCAACAGGGAGCTCCGCGTTTGGTTTCGGGTTCGCCCGATTCCCGCCGCGAAGCAGGCAGAGTTTACTGTGGCCAAGCGGCGATTCCTTCTTCACCAGGGAAGGCATTCGGACTGGATTCAACTGAAGTTCAGCGCCGGACCGGGAGTCAGCGTCTACGGCATCTGTCGCTGCTACCTCAAACAGGTAAGTCCGCAGTTGGAGTTGTATATCACTCCGGTCAACATTGACCCCGTCAAGCCGGCGCTGCCGATCTCCCATCCGCTGTCCTACTCCATCTACTTGGCCAAGCTGCAGGGTCCCTATGCCACCCTGGGCCTGGCGGAAGACACCTGGGCGTTGAACGAGGGTGCCCTGGATGAGGAGGCCTTCCTGGAGCAGTGCTATTTGATTCACCAGGAGCGCGAACGCATGTTCTTCGATGCCCTGGCCAAGACCCGACGCGGCGTTTGCGTCTGCGTGTTTGACACTCCGGATCGTATCCAGCATATGTTTTGGCGGTTTCTGGAGCCGGACCATCCTGCGCACGATGAGAGAGCCGCGGGCCGTTACGGCGGCGTGATCGAGGACATGTATCGCCGCATGGACGATCTGGTGGGGCGGGCGCTGGCCGAGCTCGATGCCGACGCCGTGCTGATGGTGGTTTCCGATCACGGGTTCAAGTCCTTCCAGCGCGGGGTCAACCTGAACAGTTGGCTCCGCCAGAACGGCTATCTTACCCTCCAGCCGGGCGTGAGCGACGGGGGGGAGTATTTCAAAGGGGTCGACTGGGAGCGCACCCGCGCCTACGCGCTGGGCTTGAATGGCCTGTACCTCAACCAGAAGGGCCGGGAGCGCGCCGGCACGGTCACTCCCGGCCCGGAAACCGCGGCGCTGAGAAAAGAACTCTGTGAAAAGCTGCGCGGGCTGGGCGATCCCAAAACCGGACGGGTGGCCATTCGGGAAGTGTTCGAGAGTCGAACAATTTTCAGCGGCCCCTACGTGGAGAATGCACCCGACTTGATCATTGGGTACAACCCCCGGTACCGGGCCGCCTGGGAGTCGGTGACCGGGAAGGTCACGCGCACCGTGTTCGAAGATAACCGCAAGGCTTGGAGCGGGGATCATTGCATGGATGCGAACCTGGTGCCAGGGGTGCTGTTCTGCAATCGCAAGCTGGAGGGCGAAACCCCGCACATTGGGGACATAGCCCCCACGGTGCTCGACCTCTTCGGGGTAAAGCCCCCCCGGCATATGCAAGGCAAGGTTTGGAGCTTGTCCCCTCCGGTCGCTGGCCATTGAATTCTCCTCTCGACAGGTGGAGTGAGGAGAGGAGCGCAAGTCGCGCCCGGGGGACTTGCTTGACTAGGGCATCCCAACTGGATGGCTGGTGGGCAGAGCCATAGAATCAGCCTGAGGAGGTGCTGGGCGTGGACTCCCTGGCGCGGCTGTCGGCGGCCGCCATGGCCCGCAACATCCGGGAGAAGAAACTCTCGCCAGTCGAGTTGGTCGAAGCGCACCTGAATCGAATTGAGCGCCTCAACCGGAAACTGACTGCTTTTGTTTCGCTCGATCCTGAGCGGGCGCTGGCCGAGGCCCGCGCCGGAGAAGCCGCGGTCATGCGGGGTGAGCGGGTAGGGGCGCTGCACGGAGTTCCCCTCAGCATCAAGAGTTCCATTGATGTAGCCGGGCTCCGCTGCGAAGCTGGCAGCGCCCTGCGGGCAGGCCATGTGCCGGCCAGGGACGCTCCGCTTGTGGCCCGCCTGCGAGCCGCGGGCGGCATCATCCTGGGCACCACCAATGTGCCGGAGATGTTGATGGGGTACGAGACCCAGAGCCCTCTCTATGGCACTACCAACAACCCTTGGGATTTGGGGCGCACTCCGGGGGGTTCGAGTGGGGGCGAGGCGGCGGCCATCGCGGCCGGACTATCGGCCGCCGGCGTCGGCAGCGATGGCGGTGGCTCGGTCCGCGTCCCCGCGCACTTCAGCGGGATTTGTGCCCTCAAGCCAACTCCTGGGCGCATCCCGGCCAGTGGCCACTTCCCACCCAGCGGAGGGCCGTTTGCCTTGCTGGGAGTGGTGGGGCCGATGGCGCGGACGGTCGCCGACCTGCGGCTGCTGCTGGAGGT
>JACQTG010000031.1 GCA_016210895.1 Acidobacteriota bacterium | reverse complement strand
TGGCAGCGAAAATTCAAGTGGGCTTGTTCAACATCATGCAGGAAGGCGACGTGCAGATCAAAGGTTACCCCGTGCGGCTGCCCCTGGACGTCTGCCTGGTCTTCACGGCCAACCCGGAAGACTACACCGCGCGGGGAAAGATCATCACCCCGCTCAAAGACCGCATCGGCACCGAAATTCGCACCCACTACCCGCTGACGCGCGACGAAGGCGTCCGCATCACCACGCAGGAAGCCTGGGTCGACCGCGACGGCTCCGGCCGCCTGCTCATGCCCGACTACCTGCCTGAGATTGTCGAGGAAATCGCCTTTCAGGCCCGTGGCGACAAGCGCATCGACAAGCGCTCCGGCGTGAGCCAGCGGATGACGATTACCGCGCTCGAAAACGTGGTGAGCAATGCCGAGCGGCGTACGTTGCTCGCCCACGAAGGCAAAGTCGTGCCGCGGATAGCCGACATCTACTCGGCCATCTCCTCGCTCACAGGGAAGTTTGAGCTCGAGTACGAGGGTGAGATGCGCGGTGCCGAACAGATTGCCCGCGAGCTCATCCGGAATGCGATTGGGCGCGTATTCGAGAGCCGCTTTCACGATGCCGATCTGCAGCAGGTGGTGCAGTGGTTCGAGCTCGGCGGCACGCTGAAGGTCTCCGACACAGCCTCCGCCAACGACCTCCTGGCCGAGCTGCGCAAGATTCAGGGCCTGCTGGAGAGTACCTCGCGCCTCGGCTTGCGTCCGAAGGACGAGCCCGGCGCGCTCGCGGCTGCGTGCGAGTTCATCCTGGAGGGGCTCTACGCCCACCGCCGCATCAGCCGCAGCGAGGAGCGCGGTTTCTACGCCGAACCGCCCAAGCCGCAGACGCCGCCGGAGGAGCCGCGCCGCTCCCGCCGCTCCTATCAATAGCTCCGATGCGCTTCACCCGCTATTCGCGCTACACGGGAGGCTGGGCCGAGGGCATTGACCTGGACGAATTGGTGTCGCAACTCGCCGACTACCTGTTGCAGAGCGGCTTCCACTCGCGCTATGGCTTCTACGAGATGGACTTCGAGCGCACGTTGGAGCGGTTGCGCGAGGCCCTCCTGCAAGCACTGGAAGAAAACGACCTCCTGCCGCCCGAATTCCGCCAACAGCTCGAGCAGAACCCCGAGCGGGCCGACGAACTTCTCCAGCAGCTCTTGCAGCAACTCATCGAGCGGATGGCGGAGGAGGGTTACATCCGCGTGGATGAGCCGTCGAAGCAGTCGGCGCTCGAGCCCCGCCCAGGCCGCGTGGAAGACAACTACCCCGAGAGCGCGCAGGCTCGCTTCGAGCTCACCGACAAGGCACTCGACTTTCTCGGCTACCGCCAGTTGAAGGACCTGCTCGGATCGCTCGGCCGGTCGAGCTTCGGGCGGCATGACACAAAAGAGCTTTCGACCGGAGTCGAGGTCGTGGGTGCCTCCAAGCCCTACGAGTTTGGCGACCACCTCAATCTCGACATTACGACCACGCTCGGCCACAGCATCAAGCGGCAACTGGCCGACGGTGCCACGGGTCTAGACTTTCCGCTTCAACTGGACTACCCAGACCTGCACGTCCACCAGTCCGAGTATCAGAGCTCGTGCGCCACGGTGCTGATGCTCGATTGCAGCCACAGCATGATCCTTTACGGGGAAGACCGGTTCACCCCGGCGAAGAAAGTGGCGCTGGCGCTTTCACACTTGATTCACACGCAGTATCCCGGCGACTCGCTCCACCTGGTGCTGTTTCACGACTCGGCCGAGGCCGTACCGTTGAGCCAGCTCGCCCGCGTGCAGGTGGGACCCTACTACACGAACACGCGCGAAGGCCTGCGGCTGGCGCTTCGCCTGCTCGCGCTGGAAAAGAAGGATATGCGGCAGATCGTGATGATCACCGACGGCAAGCCCTCGGCCCTGACGCTCGAAGACGGACGGATTTACAAGAATGCCTTCGGGCTCGACCCGCTGGTGGTGAGCGAGACGCTGAAGGAAGTGGCGCGCTGCCGCCGGTCGGGGATTCTCATCAACACGTTCATGCTGGCTGACGACTACAGCCTCGTTCACTTCGTGCACCAGGTCTGCCAGATCGGCCGCGGCAAGGCTTACTTCACCACCCCGCACACGCTCGGCCAGTACCTGCTGCTCGACTATATGAGCCGCAAGTCCCGCCGCATCCACTGAAGCCGATTGCATAACCTCGTGGCAGTAAGCCTCAGGGGCTAAAGCCCCTCTTTGGTGCTACGCTACGGCACGGCTAAAGCCGTGCCCTGACGTCTTTCGCGCTGGTGTGCCACTTTTTTCGCTACGGAATGCTACTTCAAGCGGCAAGGCACAAGGCCTCGTCTGAGGGTGCTGCCTCTTGGCCGGCGGCAGGCGCAGAGCTAGAATCCGATTACCGTGCGCACATACCTGCTGGGGCCCATTCTGGTTCTGCTGCCCCAGACCTACCGCGACCGCCTGGGCAGGCGTCTGGAAATCGACTGGACGCGCGCGGCGCTCATCTCGGGGGTCGCCCAGGCCGGGGCAGCGATGCTGCTGCTGGCCCATCGCTACATTGAGTTCATCCAACGCGCCATCGAGCGCTATGGGGCCGCCATGGTCGAGGCGACCGGCGATCCCGAAGCCCTGCGCCGCACCCTAGCCACGCTGGGCCCCGCCACTTGGCTGGACTATGTGTTCCAGCCGGTTAGCCTGCTGCTGATTTATTTGTTCCTCGAAGGTTCTGCCCGCTTGCTGGCGGCGGTGTCGGTTGAGCAGGCGTGGGGCAGCCTGCCCCTCTGCCTGCTGGAACTCGGCCGGAAACGCGGGGCAGAAATCCGGCGGGAACGCGCGCGGGAACGCGCGATGGGGGCGCTCATCCTCGACGAAGTCACTCGCAGCGGCAACGGGCTCCGCATCGCCAGTTGCCGCCCCCGCGACACCTGGGACCATCTCACCACAATTGAGTATGAGGGCGAGTTCTACGAGCTCGCCCAGACGTTGGTGGGTCTCCCCCCGCGGCCCTATATCTACCGTCTCCGCCCCATCCCAGCCGGCAAGGTCATCCGTGGGCTCCACCATTACAGCCCCGACGAACTCCTTGCGCGCAAGACGCCGGACAAGTAGCGAGCCACCTTCCGCATTGAACGACTTCAGCCGCCGGGCCTCATTTGAGTTCAATTCTGCTCCCCTCGACATGGCTCGGGGCACGGCGGGCAAGCAAGTCCCTGCCCTACGGCAAGCTCGTGCGGGGTTCGTTTCGGGAAACTTTCTCAAGATTCTCAGGGTGTGCACGATGTTCATGGTTATTAGACACGGGCGGAGAACTGAGGTAGAAGGCAGGGGCGATCGCGCTGCCCGGGTTAAGAACGGAGCCCACGGGGATGAAAATGAGAG
>JACQTG010000274.1 GCA_016210895.1 Acidobacteriota bacterium | reverse complement strand
TTCCGATCCCGCACACGGAGTCGCGAGTTATTCTGGTGGGCGCGAAGAAGGGTCGGCAGCGTAGCGGCAAATCAGCTAGTTGTCCTTGGCTAATCGTATGACAGAATAGCGTATTATATAGGCTGCTGCTGGTGGTCATTCTTAGAAAGAAGTTGCAGCGGGGGCTGGAATGTTTCACGTTCAACATTTTCTTGACAACCACCCCCTCCTTCACCTAATTTCTACCAGCCGCAGCGCCATGCGGGTGGCAAAGCTTGGCTAAGGTCATCGCCGTCGCCAACCAAAAAGGGGGTGTAGGCAAGACCACCACCGCCGTCAATCTTGCCACGTCCTTGGCCAATTCCGGCAGCGCCGTCCTGCTGATCGATTCCGACCCCCAGGCCAACGCCACCTCTGCCCTCGGATTCCCTCGGGACCCTGCACGCCGCTCGCTCTACCACGGCCTGGTTTTTGGCGAGCCACTGCAAAATCTGATGATCGCCACTCCGGTTCCGGGGCTGCAACTGATCCCTTCCGACAAGAATCTGGTCGGTGCCACGGTGGAACTGGTGGCGCTGGCTGACCGGGAGTTCAAGCTCAAGAATGCGCTGCTGCCAGTGCGAGCGAACTACCCCTTTATCCTGATCGACTGTCCGCCGGCCCTGGATCTGCTTACCCTCAACGCCTTGGCCGCGGCGGATTCGGTTCTGATCCCTATCCAATGCGAGTACCTGGCGCTCGAGGGCGTGAGCGAATTGCTCGACACGTTGATGCGCGTCCGCCGCAGCCTGAATTCTCAACTGGCGGTCGAAGGCATTCTGCCCACCATGTACGATGAGCGCACGAATCTATCCCGCCAGGTTCTGGCTGAGCTGCGCGACTTCTTCGGGGGACAGGTCTTCGCGAGCGTGATTCCGCGCAGCGTGCGCTTGGCCGAAGCGCCGAGTTACGGCAAACCCATTCTTCTCTACGAACCCACTTCACGCGGCTGCCAAGCCTATGTGCAGCTCGCGCAGGAGGTCGCTGCCAATGACACGAAAGGCGCTGGGCAAGGGACTGAGCGCGTTGCTTCGTGACCTGGAGGAGGCGCCGGTCGCGTCTGCGCGACCAGCCGCGCCGCCGAGCCCGGTCGCCGGTCTGCAAGAGCTTGCGACAGAGCTCATCGAGGCCTCGCCGTTTCAGCCGCGTGCGCACTTCGACCCCGCCGGTATGGAGGAGTTGACCCGGTCGATCAAGGCTGGCGGCGTGGTTCAGCCGGTTATCGTCCGTCCAGCCGGCGGCCGCTATCAGTTGGTCGCCGGCGAGCGGCGCCTACGGGCAGTCCGCCTGGCCGGGCTGGAGCGGATCCCGGCGCTGGTGCGGACAATGTCGGACGAGCAGGCGCTCGAGCTCTCCCTGATCGAGAACCTCCAGCGTGCGGACCTGAACCCGATTGAGCAGGCACGCGCCTTTGAGCGACTGTCGCACGAGTTCGGCGTGACCCAAGAAGAGATTGCCGAGCGGACAGGCAAGGATCGGGCGACGGTCGCGAACACGCTCCGGCTACTACGGCTGCCGGCCGATGTCCTGGAGCTGGTGGAAACGCACAAGCTGTCGGCCGGGCATGCGCGTGCCTTGCTGCGCCTCGAGGAGGCACCCGTGGTTCAGCGGGTACTGGCGCGGCGGATGGCCAGCCGCCACGTTTCGGTTCGACAGGCTGAAGAAATGGTCGAACGTCGACTTCCCGCGGCAAAGAAGCCCAGGCCCAGCCCAACGATCGATCCCAACCTGCGCGCCGCGATTGAGGAGATGCAGAACGCCCTCGGCACGCGCGTGCGCGTGTTTGAGTATAAGCCCCATCGTGGGCGGATCGAAATCGACTACTACTCACTCGAAGACCTGAACCGCATCTACTACACAATTGCGAGGAAATCGGGCGTTGTTACGCCTACTGTAGTAGATTAGCGGATTCTCCCCTGCCGTGGCTCGCAGAAAGGAACCCAAGCCTCCTCTAGAAGATCTGCTCCGCCGCCGGGCTAAGTTGGACGCGGAGCTGGCCGCCTACAAGCAAGAGTTTGCGGTCTTGTTCGCGGACATTACGGGCTCGACGCGTTTCTTCGACCGGCGGGGGGATGTGTCCGGGGTGACGATGGTGCAGGGCTTTGTGGACCGCGCAACGCCCCCGATCAGGCGGTTTGGCGGGCGCGTCGTCAAGACGCTCGGGGATGCCATCTTGGCCTATTTTGCCGACCCGCGGGAGGCAGTGAAGGCGGCGGTGGCGTTGCAGCAGGAGTTTGTCGCCTTCAATGCCCGCCGGCCGCCTGCAGACCGGATCGAGTTACGCATCGGAGTCAATTATGGCAGCGGCTTCGTCAAGGAGAACGATGTCTTTGGTGATGTGGTGAACGTTGCTGCGCGGGTGCAGGCGCTGGCGGGGGCGAATGAGATTCTGATTTCGGCGGCGGTGGCCGAGGCCACGAGGCCGATGCCGTGGGAGTTCAAGCCACTGGGGCCGGTGGAGTTGCGGGGCAAATCTACCGCTCAGGAACTTCTTGAGGTGGCCTGGCAGGAGGAGCGACCAGGGACCGCACCTACGGCCTACTCGCTGCTCCTACTGGACGCCGCGGGCGCGCCCACGGCCGAGTATGCGTTGACGCAGAGCGAAACCATTCTCGGCCGCCGGGAGGGTGACATTCGCTTTCCCCGTGACCCCCTCCTCGCCACCCGCCATGCCCGCTTCCGCTGCGAGCCCTCGGGCCTCTGGGTAGAGGACCTTAGCCCGACGGGCGTGTTCCTGCGCCTGCGGGAGCCGGCGGCCCTGAAGCCGGGGGACGTATTTGTTCTGGGCAAGCAACTGATAGAATTCCAACCGGCGGCGGGTGGGAAGAGCCGGGAGGCGGCGTTGCTGGTGAGGCGGCGGCGGTTTCCGCTGAAGCGGGAAGTCACGGTATTGGGCCGCACGAAAGGCGAGGTTACCTTTCCCGAAGATGCTTTCCTCTCCGCCGCCCACGCGCGCATCCGTATCGTCCAGGGGGCTTTTTATCTCGAGGACCTGGGTAGCACCAACGGCAGCTTTCTTAAAATCCGCGGCCGCAGCCTGCTCGCTTCCGGGGACACGTTGCTGTGCGGCAGCCAAGTGTTGCGGGTGCGCTGAGGTAAGCGATAGGCGGCCGACCCGTGAGGGGGCCTAGTCCTTCCACTGCAGGGTCAGATTCCGCGCCACATTGCCGAGGAAACCGGCCTTGCCGAAATCCAGCTCAAGGGTGCGCGGCCTGTCCTGTGCGAATTCGCGCTGCGTCTCGCGCGTCTGGTCGAAGCCTTCGTCGTCGCGCGAGCTGACGCGCACGGTGATGTTGTGCCAGCCTGGGGTGAGGTGCAGTTGGGTGCGAAACGTGCCCTGGTAGACGGTGGCGATGCCATAGTCGCGCTTGTCGCCCCGTAGGGTTCCCCGGTAGGCGAGGTTGTTCTCGATCCAGACAGAGACCTCGGCCCGGCGGAAGTTGTGCTCGGAGCGGACATTGAGGATCGCGACGGGGGCTGGCGCGGTTTCTGGCTCTGGCTCCGCCTGCCGCCGCCCGGCCGCAGGTGCCCAGGGGGGCGGGCCTCCCTTCTTCGGGGGCGCAGGCTCCTGGGCCTCGACGGGGTCAGGTTGCGCCTGGGCAGTGGTCTCTTGGCTTGTGTCGGCGCGCCCGGACGATGGAGTCTCGCGGGCGGAGGGAGTGGTGCCACTGCGCGCCTGGCTTTGGGGAAGTGACTGGATAGCGGCTTGCTCCGCCCTGGTCGGTGGCCCGGGCGCAGATTGTCCGCGTCCAACCCACCACCAGCCGGCTACGCCGCCGAGCAGGAGAGCCAGCAAAAGCAACGCCGGGGCCACCCAGCGTCGCCTGGCCGGGGCGGGTAGCGGTGGCGCAGCAGCCAGGGGCAGGGTGGCATCGGGCGGGGCAGCGCGTCGCGCGGGCTGGCGGAGCGTGGTGCGGTCGATGCCGGGCACGGGCCCGGCGTGGGCGGCCGAGCGCGGGGCGCGGTCGTGGCGCAGGTCGTCGAGGTCGGCGGCCAGTTCCCGTCCGTTCTGGTAGCGCTGGTCGGGGTTCTTGGCTAGGGCGCGGTCAAGCATGTAATCCACGTGCGGGCCGAGGGCCGGATTGAGCTGGCTGGCCGGTACCGGATCCTTATAGACAATCTTGAAAGAGACGGCCGTGGTAGTGTCCCCGGTGAAGGGCTTGTCGCCGGTGAGCAACCAGTAGAGGATGACGCCGAGCGAGAACAGGTCGGAGCGGCCGTCCACGGCGTCGCCGCTGACCTGCTCGGGGGACATAAACGACGGCGTGCCCAGGATCTGCCCCGGCAGGGTCGCTTGGGCGAGCGCCAGCTTGGCGATGCCGAAGTCGGTGATCTTGGCCCGGCCCTCGGGCGTGACCAGGATATTGGCAGGCTTGATGTCGCGGTGGATGATGCCCTGGGCGTGGGCGTAGGCGAGCGCCTCGGCCAGCTGCTGGGCCAGCTCGAGCGCGGTTTCGACCGGAAGCCGCTCCCCGCCCTGCGCGGCCAGCAGACTCTCGAGCGTGCGTCCCCCAATGTGCTCCATCACAATGTAGGGCGTCGCGGTGGTTTCCTCTTCGCCTGCGTCGTACACGGTGACGATGCCGGGATGGGAGAGCTTGCCGGCGGCCTGCGCTTCGCGGAGAAACCGCTGGCGGTATTCCTCCGCCTCGGCCGGGCTGGCGGCGATGACCTTGATGGTCTTCAGGGCGACGATGCGGTCGATGCGCGGGTCGCGCGCACGATAGACGGTTCCCATCGCCCCCTGCCCCAGCTCTTCGAGGATTTCGTAGCGCCCCAAGCGCTTCATAGGCCTGCCTGTAGACGAGTTGGATGCCGGCGACAGGCGCCTGGCGGTCTAGCTCTTCGCGGTGATGGTCAGCATCAGGGTACTGGAGCCGATGTGGAACTCCGAGAGATGCTCAAGCTCTGAGGTTTCGATTTTCTGGTCATTGACGAAAGTCCCGTTGGTGCTCCCCAGGTCGACGAGCAAGGCGGTCGAGCCGCGCAGTTCCAACGCGCAGTGCTGGCGGCTGACTTCGGGGTCGTCGAGCACAAGGTCGGCGTTGCCGCGGCCAATCGTCACCCGGGGCTTGGTGATGGAGAAGACCTGGCCCTTGGCGGGGCCAGAGGTCACCGACAGAGCCACGGTCTTGCCCTCCGGCAGGTGCAGGCTCTGGCTCTTTCGGCTGACCAGCGTGGCCTCGGGAGCCGAGCCGCCGGCTGCGGAGGCCGTCGCCGCCGGGTTCGCTTCCGCCGGGTTGACGGGAAAGACCGTTTGGCACTTGGTGCACTTCACCTGCACACGCATGCGCCCGGCCAGTTGCTTTTCCTCGATGCGGTAGCGCGCTTGGCACTTCGGGCACTGGACAATCATCTGCGGGTCTCTTGTTGGTGCTCCATCCTATCACACTCCGGCAAAGGCGGAGGCGAGTTCGGCTAGGTCGGCAGCGATCACGTCCGGCACGGGCTGGGCGGGGAAGTCCACCCGTCCGCGTCGCACCAGGATGGTGCGAAAGCCGAGGGCAGAGGCGGTAGTGATGTCGTAGTCGAAACCGAAGGCGGCGTGCGCCACCAGATGCGCGGGTAGCGCCAGGCGCGCGAGCGCCAGCTCAAACGGCCGGCGGGCGGGCTTGTAGGCGCGCGCCTGCTCGGCCGTCACCTGGACAGCGAAGTCAGTGCCCAGTTGCGCCACCGAGCCCGCCAGCAGCGCGTCGTCGATGTTGGAGATGATACCCAGGCGCACCTGCTCCCCCAGCGCCGTCAGGGCTGCCACCGTGTCGGGGAAAGGCGGCCAGCGCGGGATGGCCTCGGCGAAGCCACGGGCGTCTGCCTCCGTCAGCGGCAGGGTAAGCGAGCGGGCGACGGCGAGAAAGCTCTCGGCAGCAATCTGGCGGTAAGGAGCGTAGGCTTCTTGGATGCGCTGCTTCTGCTCCCGCTCCCAGTCTTGAAAGAATTGATCCAGGTCCTCAGTCCGGAAGGGGTGCTCTGCACCCGTTTCTTTCTGCCTCAGCAACTCTGCGAGGGTCCGCTTGGCGCCGCCTTCCCAGTCAATCAGCGTCCCGTAGCAGTCGAAGGTGATGGCCTGGACGTCCCGGAGGCGAATGGGCCGGGTCACCATTCGAGAATACCCGGTTCGGCTTTGCCGGTTCAACGGTGTACAATGAGCGCCCTCGCGAGACATTCAGATGAAGGTACTGGTTATCGGGAGCGGTGGGCGCGAGCATGCGTTGGCCTGGAAGCTGGCGCAGAGCCCCGGCGCCACCAAGGTCTACTGTGCCCCCGGCAACGCCGGCATAGCCCGCGACGCCGAATGTATCTCCGCCGACGTCACCGACCTCGCGGCTCTCGCCAGCCTGGCCGAAAGGCTCCAGGCTGACCTGACGGTGGTCGGTCCGGAGCTGCCGTTGGCGCGCGGCATTGCCGACGAGTTTCGTCGGCGCGGCCTGCGTCTGGTCGGACCAACGAAGGGGGCGGCGGAAATCGAAGCCAGCAAGGCATTTGCCAAGAAGTTTATGCAGCGGCACGGCATCCCCACGGCCTTCTTCACCGTCTGCGACACCCCCGGCGACGCCTACAGCGCCCTGTGCAGCTACGAGTACCCGGTGGTGATTAAGGCCGATGGGTTGGCCGCCGGCAAGGGCGTGCTGATCGGCAATTCGCCCGACGAATCTACCGCCATCATCGAGCGCCTGATGGAGAAGCGCGAGTTGGGCACGGCCGGCGACCGCGTGGTGCTGGAGGAGTATCTCGAAGGCGAGGAGATGTCGTTCATCGTGCTGACCGACGGCGAAACCATCCTGCCGCTCGCCCCCGCCCAGGACTACATGCGCGCCTACGACAACGACCAGGGACCCAATACGGGCGGGATGGGCTC
>JACQTG010000276.1 GCA_016210895.1 Acidobacteriota bacterium | reverse complement strand
CGCTGAGTGCGCTCCGCAGATCTCCCACCGTGCTTTCGAGAGATTTGTATCTTGCTTCTGCCTCAAGAAGCTTGGCGGATTGTTTGTTTCGCTCTCGATTCGCAGCCCATAGCCAGACTACTAGGCCAACGAGAACCACGATAATGATGAGTGCCCACCAAGGAAGCATTGGATGACTTTGGTCCCTTCCTCAAAGCCATTCTAGCATAGGCTGCTAAAGTGGACTTCTTAGGAAGTCTTGGCGGTGAGCTGGTAGATTTTGGCGTTGACGAACAGCTCGAAGAGCAGGGGATCGAGCTGCCCCTGCTTGACCATGTCCCCGAGGATCGTCAGCGCCTCTTCCACTGGCACCGCCTTTTTGTAGGGCCGGTCGGCCGCCGACAGGGCGTCGAAGATGTCGGCAACGGTCATCATCCGCGTCTGCGGCGGAATCTGCTCGCCGCGCAACTGGAAGGGATAACCCGAGCCGTTCAGCAGTTCGTGGTGGGCGCGCGCAATCATCGGGATCTTGTTGGTCTCCCGGTTCCAGGGAATCTGCCGCAGAAAGAGGAAGCTCTGCTCCACGTGTGATTCGATCTGCTTGCGCTCCTCCGGGTCGAGACTGCCCTGGGGGATCGAGAGATAGCGAACCTCGTCCGGCTTGATGTAGTTGTGCTCGACGCCGCGCGGGTCGCGGTAGGTGCGTTGGGCGACCTCGAGTAGCTTCTCGAAGTTGCCCTGCGGCAGCACCGAGGGCTCGTTCACCTCGAGGATGAAGTGCAAATAGTCGTCGAGTTCGGCCAGGCGCAGCTCGAATTCTTCGTCGAGCAGCCGCAAGGTCTCTTCTTGGCCGGTCCGTAGGACGTAGTCCAGCTTGCGCCGGCTGTAGTCGGCCTCGAGCGCCTTGCGGATGTAATCGAACCGCTGCCGGATGATCTCCAGTTGCAGGGGGTAGAGCTTCCTGGCCTTGACCAGGACTTCTTCCCGCACGGCGACCTTGCCGAAATCGTGCAGCAGGGCGGCGTAGCGCAGCTCTTTCATCTGCTCGCGACTGAAGCGCAGGCTGGCGTAAGGCCCCGCGTCCACTTTGTCCACCACTTCGGCCAGCCCGCAGGTTAGCCGCGCCACGCGGAAGGAGTGGCCCGACGTGGTCGGGTCGCGCTGCTCAATTGCCGTCACCGCCGCCTTGACAAAGCCTTCGAACAGCGTCTGGATGTTTTCGTAGAGCACGCTGTTCTGGTAGGCCACCGCGGCCTGCGAAGCGAGCGAGCTGGCCAGCTCCTGCCGCCGCTGGGAGTAGGGAATCACTTCTCGCTCGACCTCTTCGGGGCCGGCGAGTTGCGCCTCCCAGCGCCGCTTGCAGTTGATCAGTTGCAGCACCCCGAGCGTGTCCCCTTTTTGGTTCTTCATCGGAATGGTGAGCATCGACTTGGTGCGGTAGCCTGACTCCTCGTCGAAGCGCCGGTTGAAACCGTAGGGAGCACCGGCCGGCAGCTCGTAGACGTCCGCGAGGTGCAGCACCTCGCCCGTCACCGCCACGTAGCCGGCGATGCTGCGCGTGTTGAGCGGCATGGTGAACTCGGTAAAGCTCACCGGGACGCTATCGTTCTGGGTGAGTTTGAAGCGCAGCCGCCGCTCGTTCTCCGAAATTTCCTCGATCAGGTAGAGCGAGCCGGCATCGCTTGCGGTGATTTCCCGGCTCTTCTGCAGGATCAGATTCAGCAGCGCCTGCGGGTCGCGCTCCGAACTGAGCGCGATGCCGATGCGGTTCAGCTCGTCGATTTCGTGCGCGCTCTGTCCGAGTTGCCGCTCGGCCTCGAGCGCCCGTGCCCGCAGCTCCAAGTTCTCAAACGCGCTCGCAATCGTCCGCCGCAGCAGCGTCGGCGGCACGTTTAAGGGCAGATAGGCGAAGACGTTTTGGCCGAGCGGCGCCTCCTCAAGGTGGTCGGCACCGACCAGGCAGATGATGCGGAGGTGAGAATCCAACGGCCCCAGGGCTTCCAGATCGCGCGCGTCGCGCTCCCCGTCGGCCAGCCAAACCGTGGCTACCTGGCCGAGTTGTTCCCGCCGCGCTCCGCGCGGCACGCTGACGCGAGGGTAAGAGTCAGCAACCTGGATTGCCAGGCCTGCCGCGGGAGAGTCTTCAAAGTAGCAGATTTGTTTTTCCACCGGGCCTCCCCCGCCCTCCACGGTGGTTCCTTCCCTTCGGCTTAACGCGCGCCCACCTGGGCTAAGTATACCCCATTCAACGCCTCATAGTGAGCCCTGTAGTCCTGTAGCGGCGACGAAGGCCGCTGGCGTGTCATTCACCCACGGCTGACCCTCAGCCTTCGTCGCCGGCCTGTTCTGGAAGGTCTTGCTCGGCGCTAACCTGCAAGGTAAGCTCAGGGCAATCGGCCTCCGGATGAATTGGCTGCGCACACGCCGGGCGTACCTGAAGGCGCACAAGTCCCCGGTATTCCTGAGCCTCACTCTTACGCTGACCGGCCTGCTCCTCTACGCCGCCATCTACCTGGCCGAGTGGCGTCTGGCGCCGCTCGACTTCCTCGACTCGATCGAACTGCGCAGCTACGACACCCGGTTCAAGCTCCGCGGTCCGGCGCCGCCCTCGGGCGAGGTGGTTATTGTGGCCATTGACAGCCGCACGGTGGATGAGCTCGGCAGCTTTCCCTTTTCCCGCCGCCACTTCGCCCGGATGCTCGATCAGGTCACGCATGACGGGGTCAAGGTCGTCGGCTTCGACATCAACTTCCCCAAGCCGGACGAGAAGTCCGGCCGTGAAGCCGTGCGCCGGGCGCGTGCCGCATATCTTGCCCGCGTGCCGCCGGCGCGCCGCGACACGGGCTACCTGGCTCGGCTCGACGCGCTCGAGCGCGAAGCCGATGCCGACCGCCAGTTGGCCGCAGCCATCCGCGGCGCGGACAATGTCGTTCTGGGGCAGTTCTTCTATTTCAATCCCGACGAGATTGAGCACATCGATTTGCAAACCCAGGCCGAGTACGACAGCATTCTGGCCTTCGGCGCCTATAACACCTTCCCCCTGCGCCGCCAGCGCGGCGAGCCCCTGCCGCCGCTGACGGAGATTTTCCTGGGCCCGGAGGCCGCCCTCGCCCGGCCGAACCTCGCGCTCCTTACCGACGCCGCCAACTACAACTTCGGCTACTTCAACTTCTTCCCCGGTGCCGACCCCGTGATGCGTCGCGCGCCGCTCGTGATCCGGTACCAGAAGGATTTCCATCCCTCCCTTGACATCCAGGTAGTGAAGCGCTTTCTGGACGTTCCCGAGCAGGAGTTCGGTATTTACTACAACGTCGCCGGGGTCGAATACATCGGTCTGGGCCGGCTGCGCGTCCCTACTGATGCCCAGGGGCGGATGTACGTCAACTACCGCGGCACCGCCCAGACCTTCCCCCACTATTCCTTGGCCGATGTGGTCGCCGGCCGCTTCGCCCCGGGCACGTTTACCAACAAGATCGTGCTCATTGGGCCGACCGCGCTCGGCATCCCCGACCACCACCCCACACCCTTCCAGGAAACCGGTTTCCCGGGGGTCGAGATTCACGCCAACGTTCTCGACACGATCCTGAACCAGCGCTTCATCGCCCGCGGCAGCCGTGAGCAACTCATCGACTTGGCCTTGATCGCGATTCTGGGATTAGTCCTGGGGGCGGCACTCGTGGAGGTACGGTTGCGCTGGACCTTGCCCATCGCGGCGCTCGTCCTGGGAGCGCATTTGGCCTCCACCTACATGGCTCTGGTGCGGTTCAACGTTTGGCTCAGTGCCGTCATTCCGGCGCTGGTCGTATTCGCCAACTGGGGCGGGATTACCGCTTATCGGGCGCTGTTCGAGGAGCGTGAGAAGCGCAAGGTGCGCTCGGCGTTTGAGCAATACGTCGCGCCTGGGGTGATCCGCGAGCTGCTGAAAGACCCGACGCGGCTCCGACTCGGCGGCGAGGAGCGCGAGCTGACGGTACTGTTTGCTGACATCCGCGGCTTCACCGACCTCTTCGAGCAACTCTCCGCTCTCGAACTGACCCGCTTCCTCAACGCCTACACCGACGAGATGACCGAAATCATCTTTCGCCACTGGGGCACGCTCGACAAGTTCGAAGGTGACGCCATCATGGCCTTCTGGGGCGCGCCCTACCAGCAGGACGACCATGCCCGACGCGCCTGCGCCGCCGCGCTGGAGATGGTGCGTCGGGTGGACGAGCTGCACGCGCGCTGGCGGGCCGAAGGCAAGCCCGCCATCAACATCGGCCTCGGCCTCAGCACCGGCCGCGTGGTCGTCGGCAACATGGGCTCGCGCAAACGGTTCAACTACACCGTGCTCGGCGACGCCGTCAACCTGGCCGCGCGCCTGGAAGGCGTGAACAAGGAGTACGCCACCCGCATCCTCGTCAGCGAAACCACCTACCGCGCCGCCCAGGACGCTCTTTTTGTCTTTCGCGAGCTCGACTGGATTCGTGTCAAAGGCCGGCGCGAGCCCGTCGTCATCTACGAGCTCCTCGACGATCATGCTGACGGCCAGCGCTGGGCCGACCTGGTCGACCTCTTCCGGCGCGGGCTCACCGCCTACCGTACCCGTCACTGGGATGCGGCCCAAGAATTCTTTCAGCAGGTCTTAGAAAAGTATGCGGAGGATGGCCCCGCGCAGCTCTTTCTCCGCCGCTGCCAGCAATTCATCCAGCAAGAGCCCAATCCTGACTGGGACGGCGTGTACGTGATGAAAACGAAGTAGCGCGCCCTGCAGGCGGGATTCGCACCCGCTGGCCCGGGCTCTCTTGCCATCAGGTGCCGCGTAGCTGTTCGGCGCG
>JACQTG010000273.1 GCA_016210895.1 Acidobacteriota bacterium | reverse complement strand
GCTTTCTCAATCTCCAAGCTCCCATTCAAGGCGGGCGCCTGGAAGCTAGCCTGCTCAAGCTCGAGGCGACCGCGACGCATCCGCTCGGACCAGGCGCTCACGTTCCCACGCCACTCGAGTGCCAACCTGGCCCTGCCGCGCCACTGCGTCTCGCCCCACAAGTTCCAGCCCACAGCTCGCGCCGCCGCTCTCAGGTGCTCGAGGTCCATTTGCTCGGTGTGAGCCCGAACACGGGCGAACCAGTTTGGTTCGTGCAAGAGGAGGCGACCGCCCAGTTCCAGCGTTCGCTCACCCGGAAACACCAACCGCAGCGGGTCGAGGTCGACCCGATCGCCCTGCCAGCGCATCTCGGTGGGCTCGACCCGCACCGTCTCCCGGATATCCGGCAGCCGCCACAGTGCGGGTTTGGCGAGTGTCATCGTGCCTTTCCACTCCGAGGTGGTGCCTGCAAGGGTCGCCGTAACTTCTGTCGTTCCTTGCAGCCGCGTATCCGGCGAAACGCCTGTCCGCAGCGCACCGAGTTGCGCGAGCAGCTCATCCAGGGCAAGAGATGAGGTTACTTCAACATCCCACCGGGGTTCCGCCAAAAGATTCTCGATACGGCCCCGGGCAGAGATGCTTGAACCTTCCGAGCGAAGGTCGGCCCGGAGGATCCCCAGTTCACGTGTCATGGGGGAGAAGCGCAACTCGTATGACCCGCGCCACCGCGGAACCGGGCGTGGGGGAATGAGGTCCCACCGGCGCAAGTCCTCGACAGTGCATTCACCTGCAAGCCGCAGTGCCGCGACGCTCCCGGTTACATTGCCCGTGAGCGCCACATTGGCGCGCACTGGCGGCTCATGGCCGGTGAAAAAAGCGACCCACTGGGAGAGAGCGCTGCGTTCCACCTCCCAGCTCAGGGCGAGGGGTGACGAGCCGGTCTCATCGGGTGTTCGCTTCCAGGTGCCATTCAGGCGGATGCGCCCGGTTTCCCTGAGCCGGCGGTCGGAGCGGAAAGGGCGCGCCTCCAGGTCGATGTGCCAGGCCTCAGGCTTGACTTCCAGAGCGAACCGGGCTTCGGCCAGCGCGTAGACCTTTTTCTCGGCTCCCTGTTTGAAATTGATCCGCGCCTCTTCCGCGGTCAGGACCGGCCAGACTTCACCGGCGCCCTCGAGCCACCGCAGCAGGTTCCACGCCCCCTCGTGATTGCGCACGACGTTCAGACTGGGCCGCAGAAAGTGGAGGCGGGCGCATTCGAGTCGGCCGCGGAGGAGCGCAGCGAGCTTGACGCGACACCTGGCCTCCTCGACGTGCATGAACGGTTCGGCACCAAATTCTTCCCACTCGACGAGCTTGACACCGTAGGCGCGCAGGCTGGGTTCCGGGAGCAGGCGGACTTCAGCGCGGCTGATTTCTACGGGCCGGCCCCAGTGCCGCTCGAAAGCCCGCTCAACACTCCCCCGCAAGCCGATGACGCTCCCTGCCAGCGGCACGCCCACCAGGAGCAACACGCCAAGCAGCACGAGAACCAAGCCACGCTTTTTTTTCATTGCAGGTCAGCGGACAACGTGCAGGAGTCGACTCCAGCGCATTCGGGAGAAGAAATGGGTCACCGCGTCCCACAAGGCCGCTACGTGCCGGGCGAATCCTCCGTGGGGGTTCCGGTCGGGCGGGCCTCCAAAAGACCAGTAGATGAGCAAGGGCCGGCCGACGATGTTTTTCCGATCAACCAAGCCCCAATAGCGACTATCGGAGCTCCGATCGCGGTTGTCGCCCATAACAAAGTACTTGGTGGGGGGGATGACAAGCTCCTCACCGCGACGCAACTCCTCCACCTGGGCGGCCCAATCTCCGTCCATTTCGTGGACGAGGAAACTATTGCCCGGGGGAAAATTGTCGCGGAAATCGGTGCGAACGAAAGGGTCGCGATGCACCTTATAGGGCTCATCCAGCGCCTCGCCATTGATAAACACCTGCCGGGCGACAATTCTCAGCCGGTCGCCCGGTAGGCCGATGACGCGTTTGACAAAGTGCTGGTGGGGTGGGATCGGGTACTTGAACACCAGGATGTCGCCGTGGTGAATCTTCCTATACGGGAGCAGGCCCCCTCCCTCTCCCGGCTCGCCGGCAAAGGCGAACTTGTTTACCAGCAAGTGATCCCCGATCAGCAGCGTATCTTCCATCGAACTGGAGGGGATTTTGAAGGCCTGGAGAATAAACGTGGTGCCAAAAAGCGCCAAGACCACGGTCACCAGCAGCGATTCGAGATATTCGCGTGGTGACGAACGCTTTTTTTCCTGTTTCGTTTCCGTCATACGCCTCAACGGGTCTCAAGTAGGGGGGTGCCACGCAATTGGGCGAGAGCTTCCTGGGCGGCGTGTTGTTCGGCCGCTTTTTTTGTCACGCCCTGTCCTTCCGCCAACCGTGTGCTGCCCACCCAAACGGCCACGGTAAAGTGCTTGCGATGCTCAGGGCCACGGGCGGCGACAAGTTCATAGCGCGCCGGCGGCTGCTTGAGCGCCTGCAGGTGCTCCTGCAAGGCGGACTTGTAGTCATTCCGGGCTAAATGCTCCATCTCGCGCGCTTCGATGGCAGAAAACATCAAACGCCGCACCAAGCCCCGGGCGGCTCCCACCCCCCCGTCCAGATAGACAGCTGCCACCACCGCTTCGACGGCATTGGCGAGGATCGTCTGCTTGTGCCGGCCCCCGGTTTTTTCCTCGCCCGGTCCCAAGCGCAGGTGGCGCCCGAGATCGAGCCGCACGGCCGTCTGATGGAGGTGGCGCGTGCTGACCAAGTTGGACTTGATGCGAGACAACTTGCCTTCCCGCATCGCGGAATTCAATCCATAGAGCTGTTCGCTCACCAGGAAGCCCAGGACCGCATCACCCAGAAACTCCAGGCGCTCGTTATCATGCATATCCTCCTGGCCGTTGGCGCGGTGGGAGCGATGGGTGAGGGCTTGCTCGAGGAGTCCAGGATCTCGAAAAACGTATCCCAACACCTGCTCGAGAACAATCAAAGGCGCCGGTGTTTTCGCGCTCAGACGGGTCACGGTTGCTGGGGCGGCTGAGGCGGTTTCGGCTCGGGCGGCTTGCTTTCCGGGGATTCGGTGGCGGCCTTGCTTTTGGCCAATTCTTCCTCGGCGGCCTTCAAGTACTCCACCGCGGTCTGGTAGTGAGAGCCGCCCATCGCTACGGCTTTGCGCAGGATGGCAACGGCCTCTTCAGTTTTGTTCTGCATCAAGTAGGCGCGGCCCAGACGGAGAAAATCAACCTGGTTCGGTTGAGACTCTCCCAGCTCCATGGCGTTTTCGAGCTCTTCTTCGGCCAAGGCGTTCTGGTTGCGCAGCAGAAAGACGTAACCCAGGGTAGCATGGGGTTGGGCTTCGAGGAGGTGTTTCTGGACTTCCACTTCTTCGAGGGTCATGGTCGGCGGCGGTGCCAACATGGCGAAGAATTCAGGCAGGAGTTCCAGGGCCTCGCGAGCGTATTTTTCCGCTTGGACAAGTTTTTTGTCATAGTCCAACTCGTCGCGCTTGGCGCTTTCCGCAAGCGAGTCGGCCACCAGAATTGGGCTGATGGGGTCCTTCGGGTTCAGCGCCATCGCCCGCTCGCCGTACTCGATGGCTTTGGGATAATTGTTGACCTGGCGGAAGGCGTTGCTGGCTTGGCGGCACAGACCCCAGGTGAAGCGGGTGTCTGGATACTTTTTTAGGAACTCCTCAATCAAGGCTGCTTGTTGGGCGGGCTGGGCAGCTTGCATGATCGCCTGGAGGGCTTGCTGCTGCTCGACCTCGGCCGCGGCCTGCTCCTGGGTCTGACCCTGCTGCTGGGGCGCTTGTGGCTGTTCGGATTGCGCGCTGAGACCTGCTGCGAGAAGCAAGCTCAACGAGGCTACTTCCATTGCTTGCCTGAGTTTCACGTAAGTCTCTCCTCCAGAGTTGGAATCAGTTTGCTTTCTCAAGGTTGTGTATCCACCAACAGCGGCCGATAGGCGGCCTCCACGCCCCGGCGCGCGGCCTCTTGAATCTTCTCCGAAACTCCAGGCAGGGCCAACGCGGCCCGGTATTGAGCGAGTGCCTCCTCGCGCCGACCGGCCAAGTCATGGAGGCGCCCGAGATAGACATGCGTCCACCCCAGGATATGCGGGTCGCGCGCCACCCGGGCCGTGCGCTCAAAGAAGTCCTGGGCGCGTTCCGGTT
>JACQTG010000030.1 GCA_016210895.1 Acidobacteriota bacterium | reverse complement strand
GCTGGCGGACAGGTGCGCGACATCGAAGGCTTCGACATCGTTCCCTATCTGGCCATTGCCGACGTGCTCATCTCCGACTGAAGCACCGCCGCCAACGAGTTCCTGCTCCGCGACCGCCCCCTCATCATCCTCGACACCCCGGAGAAGTACGAGATCAACAAGGAGCGCTGGGATACGGAAGTCTGGGGGCAGAAGATCGGCGTCAAGGTGCGGACGGCGGAGGAGCTGGCCGCGGCCCTGGAAGACGCTCTGGCCCACCCCGAGCGGATGAGCGACATCCGCCGCCAGGCCGCCGCCAACATTTTCTACAAGCCTGGCACCGCCACCGAGCGGGCCGTGGAAAAGATTTACGAGATACTGGAGCTTCAGCCGGCAGCGGTCTCCGCTGCCTGAGTCTTTCTGGCTCGGCAAGCATCTCACTGGATTCATGGTACGGAAGGCAGTCCTACTCAACCTGGCTGACTGCTCCCGCGCCCCAGCGCGCCTGGCCGGGCTGCCGCTGCTGCTGCGCGTGGTGCTGACCGCGCAGCGGGCCGGCATCGAGAAAATCCTTATCGCTGGCGGAGCCGACCCTGGCCCGCTTCTTCGAGACAAGCGCGTGCAGCTTGCCTGGCGCTGGATGCCGCTCCAGGCGGACGGGAAGCCGCCCGCCGAGCTCGAGGCCCTGCGGGCGGTAGGCTCGGAGCTCAAGGAAAACTTCGTCTTGCTCTTCGCCGATTCAATCTTCGACGCCAACGCGCTGGCGTCTTTGGCTACGGCCGAGCTCGACGGCCGGCTGGCCCGCGTGGCAGCATTGTCGAACGCGGCCGACCCGCTCCGCCGGGCCAGCTTGTACCTTTGCAGCCCGGAGCTGCTGCGCCAGCTCGGTGACGAGTCGGGTCCTAACCAACTGGAGTTGCTCACGCCCCGGTTGCGCGAGCGCGGCCAACTCGACGCAGTCGAAGTCTCCGGCCAGCTCTGGCCGCGCACGAGTGACCGGGAGCAGCTCCGCGCCATCCACCGCGAGCTGACCCACTTCCACCTCAAACCCTCCGACGGAATTTTCGCCAAGTTCAACAAGCTGGTGGTGGCCGAGTCGCTCATCCGCTTCTTCTTGCGCACGCCGGCCACGCCGAACTTCGTGACCGGGCTGGGGTTGTTCTTCGCGCTCGGGTCGGGCTGGGCTTTCGCGCAGGGGAACTACGGGTGGAGCCTCGCCGGGGCGCTGCTCTTTTACGTCTCCGCCATCATGGACCACGTGGACGGGATGGTGGCACGGCTGAAGTGCCTGGAGTCGGAGTTCGGGGTGTGGTTCGAGTCGACGGCCGACTACGCCAGCTACCTCTCGGTCTTCGTGGGCCTGGCCCTCGGGCTCTATCGCGAGACGGGATTCGCCCACCACCTGCTGGTCGGAGGCCTGTTCCTCTTCGGGTGGGTCATGAGTTTCATCCTCATGAGCCGCCAGCGCCACCGCGTCAGCGGCGACAACCCCACCGACTACCCGAACCGCGTCCACGTCGCCCTGGAGAAGCAGGGGCAGAACTTTTTCCACTGGCTGGCGCGCAAGTGCTACTTCCTGGTGCGGCGCGCCGTGCTGCCGTACATCATCCTGGTCTTCTGCTTGCTCGACCTGCGGGTGCTGCTGCTCGGCTGGGTGGCCTTCGGGGCCAATGTGGTCTGGCTGCTCACCCTTTACAACAACCGCCTCTTCCGAACCCCGAAGCCCACGGCGCCCGCCGAAGCCCACTAGATCTACGCCCCTTATTGAAGTCGCATACTATTGAAATCATGACAAATAATGGCCTTGACAATATTACAATATTTGTAATAATAATTGCCATGAAGCCAAGCGATCTCAACGTGGCAAGGAAGCAGCGCGGCTGGAGCCAAAAAGAAGCCGCCTCACGGCTGGGTGTCTCTCAGCCCTATCTCTCGATGCTAGAAAACGGACGGCGGCCCCTCTCCCCTGCCCTAGCCGAGCAGCTTATGCGGGTCTACGACCTGCCGGCGACAGTGCTTCCGCTAGGCGACTTTGTGCCGCGAGAAACCCTCGACGCGCAAGCCTTGGCCGAAGATGTAGCCAAACTCGGATACCCTGGGTTGGCCTATCTCCGCTCGCAGGGCCGTCCCAAGAACCCCGCCGAAGTCCTGCTCGGGGCCCTCGCCTGCCGAGACCTAGAGCCGCGCCTCACGGAAGCTTTGCCCTGGCTCCTGCTTCGCTACATGAAGGACATGGACACGAGCTGGCTGGTAAAGCAGGCCCGGCTGCATAACCTCCAGAACCGTCTGGCATTCGTGGCTGGCTTAGCGCGGCGAGCAGCGGAATCACTTCCGCAGTTCAGCAGGCCCGTCCAGCTTGTGCGGCAACTGGAAGGGCAACTGCAGCCTAGCCGTCTTGCGGTTGAAGATACCCTTTGCCAAGCCTCGCTTCCCCGCGCGAAGCACCAGTGGCTAATGACTAATCGGCCACCAGAGGCAGCCTACTGGAATCTCCTGACTGACTGGCGGCCAGAGCACTTGCGCTATTTCGCCTAGGCAGCATTCCTTGGCGGGGCTGTCTCCGCCCTGGCCGGAATTCCTGCAGGAACTGGACAAACTTCTGCCACGTCCTGCCGAACTCCACTGCCTAGGCGGCTTCGTTCTGGCCGCTCTCTATCAGCGCCCAATCCCCACCGAAGACCTAGATTACCTGGATACCCTTCCCGGAGATGACGTCCAGGCTATCGAGTCCATTGCGGGACGAGACTCCGAACTGGCCAAGAGATACAAAGTTCACCTGCAAGTCGTAACCATCGCGGACGTGCCGGAAAACTACGAAACGCGACTCGAGCCAATCCTCCCCGGATCATTCTTGAGGCTGCGCCTCCTTGCCCTTGAAGTGCACGACATCGTTTTGTCGAAGCTGGTCCGAAACTCTCCGGTGGACGACGCTGATGTCCGATTCCTGATTCAAAAAGGTGTTCTTGATGCCGCAACTCTCTGCGAGCGCTATGAACGCGAGCTGCGCCCCCTTCTTCTTGCTCACCAAGAGCGCCACGACACCACGCTGCGGCTGTGGTTGGAGTATTTCAAGCAGTAGCACGTAGCGGCTAGGAATCACGGCCGCGAAGGGGAGTGTCGCCGCTACCGCCCGCGTGGAAGCGCGCGTCTTGAGGGCGTCCGCGGCTCCGGGGGAACTCCTGGATTGGCCTTCCCATGCGTTCGAATGCGTTCCGAACGCATAACGCATGCCGGGTGGTAGGGAGGATAGTGGGGCGCCCCGCTGGCGGGGCCACGGCGTTTGCGAGGTGCTTCGTTTGGGTAGGGCAAGGCCTTGTGCCTTGCCGAAACCGGCAGGGGGCGAGCCCCTGCCCTACCTCCGACAAGTATGTGTGCGCTATACTTGCGGGTTTGGGAGCTCCTAACATAGCGTTCCAATGAGCAAGGCGAAGCGACTTCGGGAACTGCTGCGGCGGCCGCAGGCGACGCTGCTGGTGGGGGCGCACAATGGGCTTACCGCCAGACTCGCCGAAGAAGCCGGCTTTGACGGCGTCTGGGCGAGCGGCTTTGAGATCAACGCCGCCCGCGCCCTGCCCGACGCCAGCGTCCTTTCCATGGCCGAGCATTTGGCGGTCACAAGCGAAATCAACGATGCCACCACGCTCCCCGTCGTGGCTGACTGCGACAATGGCTTCGGCAACGCCATCAACGTGATGCGCCTGGTGCGCGAGGCCGAGAAGGCCGGCATCGCGGGCATCTCCATCGAGGACAACGTCTTCCCCAAGCGCTGCAGCTTCTACACCGCGGTGAAGCGGGACCTGGAAAGCGTCGACGAATTCGTGGGTAAGATCCGCGCCGCCAAGCAGACCCAGAAGAGCCCGGACTTCGTGGTCATCGCCCGGACCGAAGCCTTCATCGCCGGCTGGGGCCTCGAGGAAGCCCTCAAGCGCGGCCGAGCCTACGCCGAGGCCGGGGCTGACCTGGTGCTGGTGCACTCGAAGCTGCCGACGCCCGACGAAGTCAAGGCCTTCGCCGCCCGCTGGGACCGGCCCATACCGCTGGCCGTGGTGCCGACCATTTTCAAGCACGTCACCGCGAAGGAGCTCTACGAGTCCGGGTACCGGCTGGTCATCTTTGCCAATCAGGGCATCCGGGCGGCGGTGAAGGCGGTGCGGGAGACGCTCGGCGAACTCCGCGAAAAGCAGTATCCAGCCGCAGTGGACGGGCGCATCGCTCCCCTGGAAGAGATTTACAAACTCGTGGGCGTGGATGAGCTGCAGAGCCAGGAAGAGCAGTTCCTGCCCGCGGCCCAGGCCAAGACCACGGCCGTCATCGTGGCGGCCGGCGTGGGCTTCGAGCGGGAGCTGATGCCGCTCATCAAGGACCGCCCCAAGGCCCTGTGGGAGGTGGGCGGGAAGACAATTCTCGAGCGGCAGGTGGAGCGGCTGCGCGCCCACGGGATTACCGACGTCGTGGTGGTGCGCGGCTACAAGAAGGAAGCCTTCCCCCAGCTTAGTGGCGTCCGCTACGCGGACAATGATCGCTACGCCGAGACTCACAATCTGGCTTCGCTCTTCTCGGCCGAACCAGCGCTCGAGGGCCGGGTGCTTGTGCTCTATGGGGACATCCTTTTCGACAGCAGCATCCTCGACCGGCTGCTGCGCACCGCAGCCGACATCGCCCTGGTGGTCGACCACGCCTGGCGGGAAAGCTACGAGCGTGGCACGCTCCACCCGGTGAGCCACCCCGAGCTGGTCATCACCCAGAACTCGCCGCTCTTTAGAAACCGCTTTATCCCCTCGGCCGACGGCAACCGCGTAGTCCGTATCGGGCGGGCCATCGAGCCCGGGCAGGCGCACGCTGAATTCATCGGCCTAGCGTTGTTTTCCCCGCGTGGCTCCAAGATCCTGCGCGACACCTACCACCGCCTCGCCAAGAGCTACAGCCAGCACCCCTTCCACGAAGCCAGCCGCTTCGACCAGGCCAGCCTCGCCGACTTGATTCAAGAGCTGCTCGACCAAGGCCTCCCGGTCACGGCCGTCGATATCTATAAAGGCTGGATGGAAGTGGACACCTACGAAGACTACGTCAAGGTATGCGAGCAGATACGACTCTAGCCACGAGCGTCGGCCTCTACCGGCAGTTCCGCGAGCAAGGCTATGACTTCTTCGTGGGCGTGCCCTGCTCGGGCCTGACCCCGTTCATCCATGACCTGCGGGCCGACGCCTCCCTGCCTTTCATTCCAGCGCCGCGGGAAGACGTAGCCCTGGCCATCGCCGCCGGGGCGGCGATGGGAGGCCGGAAGCCGCTCGTGTATTTGCAGAGCTCGGGGTTGGGGCACCTGGTCAACCCCATCAGCTCGCTGCTCAAGCCCTACGGCCTCTCGGTGCACTTGCTCATCAGCCTGCGCACGAAACCGTTCGAGCACTTCTTCATGCACAAGATCACGGTGCCGCTGCTGGCGCTGCTCGAATACGACGACTACACCATCGTCGAGGAGCGGGGGTGCGACGCCTAGATGCCATCCGCCAGCTGGCTGTCGGCTGGACGGACGAACTGGTAGTGGCCACCACCGGCATGATCAGCCGCGAGCTCTACGTCGCCCGCGACCGCCCGCAGAACTTCTACATGTGCGGCAGCATGGGCTGCGCGCTCTCGATCGGCATGGGGTTGGCCTTGGCCCGACCGGATCGCACGGTAATCGTGCTCGACGGCGACGGCGCTGCCCTGATGAGCCTGGGCAGCCTGGCCCTGGCCCGCCACCTGCGCCTGCCCAACCTGGAGCACATCGTCCTCGACAACGGGACCTACGCCTCCACCGGCGACCAGCCCACTTGCTCCGCTGCGGTCAATTTCGAAGACGTCGGCTTCCGGGTGCGCGTCCTCCGGGTCGAGCCCGGCAACGAACCTGACACCCCGCGAATTCCCTACGACCCCGTGGAAATGCGGGGGCGGTTCGAGCGGGCCGTTCGGCGGCCCGCCTGAGCGTTGATGCCAGCCGGCAGACTGGCCGTGTTGCTCGCCGCCGGGGCCGGCACACGCCTACGCCCCCTCACCGATACGCGCCCCAAATGCCTGCTTGAAGTGGGCGGGCGGCCGCTGCTCGACTACCAGCTCGAGGCCCTGATGCAGTACGGCATCCAGGACGTCCTGGTTGTGACCGGGCACGCGGCCGAGCAAATCGTCCGCCGCTACGGCAAGCGGGTGCGCACGCTGCACGACCCCGACTACGCCACCACGAACAACCTGCACTCATTCTGGGCAGCCCGGGAGGAGTTCGCCGGGCGCGACCTGCTCTGCCTGCACACCGACCTGCTCTTCCACCCGGACATCCTCCGGCCCTGCTTCGAGAGCGACGCGGATGTCTGCGTGGTTCTCGATCGGGCACTGGTCGAAGAGACCATGAAGGCCAGGGTGGAGAACGAGCGCGTGGTCGAGATTGGCAAGAACATCCCGGCCGACCGAGCCTTCGGCACTTTCCTGGGCATCGCCCGCTTCGCCCCATCGGCCTCGGCCCGCTTGCCTGTTGTGCTGGACGCCCTGGTCCGCGAAGAGAAGAACCGGAACGCCTACTTCACCTCCTGCCTGCCTGCCCTGGCCGCAGAGGGCCACCGCGTTGCATATACGTTGACCGCCCGGCTGCCCTGGATTGAGATTGATGTGGAAGAGGATTTGGAAAGAGCGCATAAACGCGTCCTGCCTCAGGTGGCTTCTTCGTACGGCAAGATGGAACGGGAGCCCGATGTCTTCAACTAGCTGAAAATAAAAATGTTAACAAGTAGGGCACAGAGTCTATCCGTTCAACAGGACTGGGGTCCTACCTCTCCCCCTCCTTTCGCGGCCTATTGCTCCCCTTCTCGCATTGACGCTTCAAGGGGCATAAAAGATGATGGAGCCGGCTCAGGGGGGAAACGATTGGGGTTGGGAAAACCCTGGGGTCAGGCCTCTTAGCCGCGAACTCGAAGATGACGGAGAGGTAGGAACCACATGCAGAGCACCGACGAACGCAGGCGGGCGCAGCGCTTTCCGCTGGCGCTCCCCCTGGAAGTGAAATGGCAGGAAAATAGGGGCGAGGTCAAAGAACCCGCCACCATCCGGGACATCAGCGCTACAGGAATCTACTTCCTGTTCGACCACGACTTGCCTCCGGAGAGCAAGGTGGAGTTCTACGTGCGCCTGGAGGTGGAAGGCGCCCCGGGCGGGAGCGTCTTGCTGCACTGCATCGGGAGCGTGGTGCGTGTTGAGCCCGTTCAGGGCGAGCCCGAGCATGTGGGCGTGGCGGCGCGCATCGATCGGTATCGCTTCCTGCGGCCCGGCGAAGGTCCGCGGGTCCCCGGGAAGGAAACAACTCACTAGCCCCGCCTGGTTCTAGGCGCGGACGGGCAGGCCGGAGCACATGCGCGGTGGAGGAAAGACCAAGGCGAGCCCCCGGAGGGGCACAGGGGACGGGTCTCGACTGGCCGCTGCCCTCTTGCTCTCCCTGGCCGTTCTTGCGGCCGGCAGCTCGCTGACGGCTCAAAACCCGGGTTCGGCGGCCGGGACTATCACTGCCCTCATTCCCAAAGATTACATCCAACGCGGCCGCAGCTCGTTTGAAGCCCAAAAGGGCGCCGACGTCCTCTGGCTTGACACTGTCCGCACCGAGCAGGGCGGGCGGGTGCGCGTCACCCTGACCGACGGGTCCATTTTGAACGTCGGGTCGAGCAGCCAGCTCAAGATTATCAAGCAGGACGCCGCCAGCGAGCAATCGCAACTGGAGCTGATTTATGGCAAGGTGCGGGCCGATGTGGTCAAGCGGACGCGGCCGGACGGCGAATTCAAGATCCGCACTGGACAGGCGGTTGCCGGCGTCATCGGTACCGGCGAATACCTGAACGCCACCCCTACCGAAACCACGGTCCTCGCCATAAACGGGGCGGTAGCGGTCACCTCGAACAACCCCACCATCGCCGGCACCGTGATCCTGTTCCCGGGCGAGATCACCACCGTCCAGACCAACCGTCCCCCGGCTCCCAAGCGCAAAGCCACCGACGAAGAGATCGAGGAGGCCTTCAGCGAGACCGCCACCCTGCCGCGGGTGAAGATTGAGCCGAACAGCGCCGGGCCCGGCACCGCCATTGCGGCGGTGATTCGCGGGGAAGGTCTGGCCGGGGCGACGGCCGTCACCTTCAGCCAGGCTGGCTTGACCGCCGCCTTGGGCGAGAGCACTGCCGAGAGCTTGGCCATCACCCTAACCGTGGCCGACAACGTCCCAGTAGGCTCCTATAGCTTTGTGGTGTCCCTGGCGGACGGCAGCGAGGCCGAAGGCCGCCTCACGGTTCAGCCTCCGCAGGTCACTGCAGGCGGTGGCTCCCAAGGTCTCCTCGACGTCCACCTCCCGCCCGACGCCGTCATCACGGGCGATTGGTACTTCGATCGCCAGCAGCCCCCCGAGCCGATCACCACCGGTCAGCTGAGTGTGGTGCAGGGCGCCTTGCTGCGGCTCAACGCCACCGAATCCCGGTCTGCCGAAGGCCACCCCATCCGGCAGTTTGAGTGGGAGATTGAAAACACCTTGCTCCGAGGGGCCGGACCCAACTTCGAGATCGACACCTGGCGCTTGGAACGCGGTTCTTACAGCGTGTGGCTGCGGGTCACCGATGACGACGGCCATAGCGCCCGGACCGAGTGGCGGCTGGGGGTCGAGCCGGTACCCGACCCCGCCCTGCTGATTGCCGACTGCATCGTGGGAGGCAACGAGGCCCAGGACGTCACGCTATTCATGAGCTGTTTCAGCCCAGAGTTTTTCCGCCTCTACCCGATTCTGGAGGAGAGCACCCGCAATTTCTTCCAGACCGCCGCAGAGATCCGGGTTTACTACCGCATTGATAACCAGCAGGTCCAGCGCGACGTCGCCAATTTCCAGGTCACCCTCGAGCTCAGCTTCACGACCCAGGACAACCCGACCGTGGTCCAGCAGCGCCGGGAATCCCTGACCCTGCGCATGGCGTTGCTGCGCTCCCGATCCTCGGCGGAATGGAAAATCATCGACTTTTCAAGCCGCGGGGCCGGCACCGGGTCGGATACAGGCAGCGAGACCCTCACCCCGGATTTCACCCTGACCCTGGACATCGACCCGGCCGTCGGGGTGACCGTGCGCGCGGGCGGGGAGCCGACTATTATCAATATCAGCGTCGAGCCGCTGGGTTCGTTTGGCGACCTGGTCCAACTCAGCGTGCGGAACCTGCCCACGGGCGTGGAGGCCAGCTTCGACCCCCCTCAAGTGCCGGCTGGCAACTCCGCTACCTTGACACTCTCTGCTCCCCTCGGGACACCGGCAGGAGTCGTCACTGCCGTAATCGTGGGCCGTAGCGGCGGCCTCGAGCGCACAGCCGACCTCCGCGTCGAAGTCCAAGCTGCGGCGCAGCCGGCCATCAACGTCAGCCCCACTAGCCTCAGCTTCGGCAACGTCCTGGTGGGCACCACCAGCGCCGGGCAGACGGTGACTGTAACGAACACCGGGACGGCTGACCTGAGCGTCTCGAGCATCACCCTCAGCGGCAACTCCGCCTTTGCCTTGAGCTTGCCCGGCCTCCCGGCTACGCTGGCCCCGAGCGCCTCCCTCACCTTCGACGTCACCTTCAGCCCGGCTGCCCTGGGCCTGGCGAGTGGCACGGTGACGGTTGCCAGCAACGCTGGCTCTCCCACCGTCTCCCTCACCGGCACCGGCATCGCCCCGGCCATTAGCCTCAGCACCAACAGCCTCGACTTCGGCAGCGTCCTGGTGGGCACCACCAGTGCGGGGCAGACGGTGACTGTCACGAACTCCGGCTCGGCCGACCTCATTGTCTCGAGCATCACCCTGAGCGGCAGCTCGGCCTTTGCCCTGAGCATGCCCGGGCTCCCGGCCACGCTCGCCCCCAGCACCTCGCTCACTTTCGACGTCACCTTCAGCCCGGCCGCCGTAAGCCTCGCGAGTGGCACCGTGACGGTTGCCAGTGATGCCGGCTCTCCGACTGTCTCCCTCACCGGCACCGGCATGGCCCCCGGGATCAGCTTGAGCGCTTCGGTCCTGGACTTTGGCAACGTCCTGGTGGGTTCGATCAGCGCCGCCCCAACCGTCACCGTTACCAACACCGGCACGGCTGACCTGACCGTGAGCTCCATTACCCTGAGCGGGAGCTCCGCCTTTGCCCTGAGCCTCCCCGGGCTCCCGGCCACACTCGCCCCCAGCGCCTCGCTCACCTTCGACGTCACCTTCAGCCCGGCGGCAACTGGCCCGGCCAGTGGCACTATCACCATTGTCAGCAATGCCGGCTCGCCTACCGTCAGCTTGAGCGGCAGCGGCACGCCGCCGCCCAATTCCGCTCCTAACGCCGTGGATGACGGGGTGGCGCTCGACGAAGATACTTCCGCCCTCATCAACGTGCTGGCCAATGACTCCGACCCCGACGGCGACTCCCTCTCGGTCACCAGCGTCACCCAGGGGACGAACGGCTCGGTCAGCTTCACGGCTTCCAATGTCACCTACACCCCCAACCTCAACTTCAACGGCTCCGACTCCTTCACCTACACCATCAGCGACGGCCAGGGCGGCTCCGACTCCGCCACCGTCACCGTGACCGTGAATGCCGTCAACGACGCCCCGGTGGCGGTCAACGACAGCTACTCGACCTCCGAGGACACCCTGCTGGCCATTCTCGCGGCTTCTGGGGTGCTGGCGAACGACTCCGACGTGGACGGTG
>JACQTG010000270.1 GCA_016210895.1 Acidobacteriota bacterium | reverse complement strand
TGGGCGAAGCTCATTACGTCGATCCCGACCTGGCAGTAGCGCGTACACTCGCCGCAACTGATGCACTTGTCGTTGGACTGGATGACCAGGTCAGAGAACCAGCGGCTGATCAGCTCCATGTAGAGCGCCAGCGGGCACCAGTAGCGGCACCAGACCTTCCCGCCCAGAATCGGATAAAGAGCAATCGGCACCACGCCCACGAGCAGCCAGTCGACGATCAGGTAGTATTGTTGCTGCAGATTTGTGGCGGTGAGGAAATCGCCGGTATTGACCTCGAAGACCTTAAGGTTCAACCAATAGGCCGCGGTGATCAGCACCGCCCAGGCGAGGATGAAATAATTCATCTTCTCCCAGGCCAAGGCGCGCTGGCCTTTGGGGGCGTGGTGGCGCCAGCGGTCGCCGAGCGTTTCCGCCAGACCACCGCAGCCGCAGACCCAGGTGCAGTAGGCCTTGCCGAAGTAGCGGGCAAATAGTGGAATCACCACAAAGGCGAGCACGGCGCCCCAGATGAGCCAGATCTTGGTGTGGGTGAAGAAGGTGTAGATGAAGAGCGGCCAGGCGTAAAACAACCCGTAGCTGCGCCAGGCTTCGGCGCGCATCTCGGGCGTGCCCGCAAAGGGCGCGACAAAGTTCGGCAGCAAGAAAAAGAACACTACCTGGAAACCCAGCAGTGAAACGTAGCGCCAGCGCTGGTAGCTCGATTTCTTCCCCCAGCGACGCGCGGCCTGCAGCCCGAAGATGACCATCACCACCGTGTACATGGCCGAGTACCAGAAGCCGGGTGAAGAGACGAACTCGAACCCACGCCAGTTGCCGGTGAAGGTCATGGCTTGCTGGATGCGTGCGGTGAACTGCTCGGTCCCGAACCAACTGCCCACCCAGTCGAGCAGCCCTATGCCCTTGTTGCGCGAAACCGCATAGATCACGTAGGCCATCGCTGCCCAAACGGCCAAGGTCAGGTAGCGCTGCCAGGTCCAGTCGGTTTCAAAGCGAATGCCCAACTTGCGCAAGAAGGCGACGGGTAGCTCGGCACCAATCTGGATGAAAACAACATCGTTTTTGAGTGTTTCCATCTGCTCGCCCTCCGAGCCGGCCTTGCAGATGGTCACCTCGTTCTCTCGGATTTCGCAGACCTCCGAGTTGAAGATGACCTTGACGCGGCCCTGGCGCATCGCCTCTTGGATGGCCTCGAGGTTGCGCTTGTTCGGCCGGGCGAACTCGCTACGCCGGTAGGAAAGCGTGACGCGGTTCGTCCAGCAGAGCGCGAGCGCGTTCTCAATGGCCGAGTCGCCGCCGCCGACGACGAGGACGTCGCGATCGTTGAACCGGTCGGGTTCGGTGAGCTTGTACTGAACCTTGGGCAGATGCTCGCCTGGCGCGCCGAGTTTGCGCGGGTTGCCGCGCTTGCCCATGGCCAGGATGACGGTGCGAGCGGAGTAGCGGTCCGCGCTGGTCACGACTTCAAACCGCCCGTTCTGGCGGCGAACGTCTCTGACTTCCTCGTGCTCGTGGATCTCAAGGCCAGCCCTCTGGATCGCCTGGTACCAGCCCTCGAGCAGGATCTCCTTCGGGCAGTCATCGCAGACGGGCAGGTCGCTCTTGACAGCGAGGTCGCGCGGCTCGGCGTAAATGATTTTTCCGCGGGAGAAGTCGACGACGGTCGAGGCGGCTTCACGCTTGTCGAGCAGGAGGTAGCGGAGGCCGTACTTCTTCGCTTCCAGCGCGGCGCTCAGACCGGCAGCGCCTGCGCCCAGGATGGCGACGTCGTACACGCCGTCGCTCTTCTGTTTCAACTCCGGCAGGCTGGCGATGTGCTGGACGACCTCGTAGCCCTGATTGACGGCGGTCTTGAGCACCGGGGAGCGCGCCAAGTCGCCAACCAGATAGAGGCCTTTGATGTTGCTCTCGTAGTGCTCGTCCACTACGGGGAGCGAATGCATGGCCTCTATCTGATATTGCTTGACTGCCATGAGCCTCTGCGCGCGATTAGATAGAGAAATCCTCGTCCTGCCGCATTTTCATTGGATGCAGCGCCCCTCACCCCAGACGCAGATTGTAGACGACGCAGGCTAAGGCAAACCTCAGAAAATTTCCCTGGGGCAGTTTGCCTGCCCTACAATAGCCGCCATGCGTTTCGGTGTGTTGGTCCGAGCCCTCCTAGTGGTGGGGCTGCTAGCTGGCAGCGTAACCGCGCGCGCCGGGGACGCCGAGCTCCCCGCCGTGGCCAAGCGCACGGCCGTACGGCTACAGGGTGACGCGCGCACCGTATTTGTCGAGCTGGCCCGCCTCTACGGCGTGCGTGTAGTCGTGGACGAGGAGTTCCCTGCCCGGCCGATGAGGCTGCGCCTGGACGAAACCGACTTTGCCACGGCGCTGCGCCTGGCCGCGGAAGTGGCCGATGCCTTCTGGGTGGTGCTCGAGGATGGTGCGGTTCTCGTCGTCGAGAACACGCCCGAAAAGCACCGGCAGTACGAACCCCAGGTGGTGCAAACCTTCTCCCTGGCAGGCAGCAGGCCCGAGGAACTGGCGGAAGCGGTCCGCTTGCTGCGCGAAGTCTTCGATATGCGGCGCATCCAGGTGGATACGCGCACGAACACCTTCACCGTGCGGGACACGCCGGAGCGCCTGGCCCTGGCGGCGCAATTGCTCGAGCAGCTTCGGCCCGTCCCCGGCGAAGTCTTAGTGGAAGTCTTGTTCCTTGAAGTGGACCGGGAGCGCGCGCGACGACTCGGCATCCTGCCCCCAACGCAGGCCGCAGCGGTACACCTGGGAACGCAGTTTGTGGACCTGGCGCAGGCGGAATCCTTGATCGACATCCTGCGGCCGCTGCTGGAACAAGGCTTGATTCCAGAATCCTTTCTCGGGGTTCCCCTGGAAACGCTACTGGCGGCACTGGCAGCCGATCCGAGTCTGCTCGAAGCGGCCCTGCCGCCGTTCATTCTCTTTGGCGGCGGCGCCA
>JACQTG010000275.1 GCA_016210895.1 Acidobacteriota bacterium | reverse complement strand
CATTTCGCGGCCGTAGAATTCGCAGAAGTCAATCGTTTCGGCCACATCGGCGTCAGCTTCGGGCCAGGTCTTGCCGACTTCGTAGACCACCCAGGCCGCCATCTCGAACTTGCGACGGCGGAGGAGGTCGCCGGCGCGGAACAGGCATTCCACACGCTCTTCTGCCGGCACGCGTTTCCACGACTCGAAGGCGCGGTGGGCGGCCTCCACCGCCCGGCCCGCCAGTTCAGCTGTCCCTTTCTGGAAGATGCCGACCACCTGGTCCGGTTTCGACGGATTGAGGGAACGGATCTTTTCGCTGGCGTGGGTCTTTTCTCCCCCAATGATGAGAGGGTATTCGCGACCCAGCTGGCCCCGCACTGTTTCCAGGGCTGCCCGCATCGCCTTGCGGTTTTCGGGTTTGGAGAAGTCGGTGAACGGTTCGTTGGTGAATTCGCCGCGTTGAAGTTTCACTGGAGCTGTGGCCATGACGCTGTACCCCTCTCTGACACCCGAGGCATTGTACTGCACTCGATACAAACACGGAAAGCCATTGCCGCACTGGCCACGACTAAGCTAGGCTCCCACCCGTACAAGCGTACCGGAGGAGTTGTTCCGCCCCCTATGGCAAAAGCCTGGGATGTAGTCATTGTTGGCGGCGGCCACAATGGCTTGGTAGCGGCAGCTTATCTGGCCCGGGCTGGTCGTCGTGTCCTGGTGCTTGAGCGACGCCCGGTGCTGGGCGGGGCGAGTTGCACAGAGGAAGTTTTTCCCGGATTCAAGGTTTCCACGGCGGCCTACCTGTGCAGCCTCTTGCATGAGCGCATCATTCGCGAGTTGGACCTGTCGCGCTACGGGTATTACGTCTATCCGAAAGACCCTGCTTTCTTCACCCCGTTTCCTGACGGCCGCCACCTGACGCTGTGGCAGAGCCAGAAAAAAACTTGCGAAGAAATCGCCAAGTTCTCGCGTCGGGACGCCGAAACCTATCCCGACTACGACGCATTTATGGAGCGACTGGCGCAATTTGCCGAGCGGTTGCTGCTGGTCACGCCGCCGAATCTCGCCCGCGCGCGGCTGGGCGATTTCTGGGGCTGGGGGAAACTCGGTTGGGAATGGTTGCGGATGGGCGAAGCCGAGCGGCTGGGGCAGGTGAAAATCTTCACCCAGAGCGCCGCCGACTTCTTGGATCAGTGGTTTGAATCCGAGCAGCTCAAAGTTACCCTGGCCACCGACGGCGTCATCGGCACGAACGCCGGGCCGCGCTCGCCTGGGACCGCTTACGTCCTGCTGCACCATGTGATGGGCAAGGTGGACGGGCACCGGGGCTTGTGGGGTTTCGTGCGTGGGGGTATGGGTGGGCTGGCGGAGGCGATAGCGGCGGCAGCGCGCGCCGCCGGTGCCAGCATTCGCACCGGGGCCGAGGTCGAGCATGTCCAGGTGAAAAACGGGCGCGCCGCGGGCGTTGTCCTGCGGGGCGGGGAAGAGATTTCGGCGCGCGCGGTGGTGTCAAACGCCGATCCCAAGCGCAGCTTTCTCGGGTTGGTCGGTGAGCCGGAGCTCGAGCCCGAGTTTGTCCGCCAGGTGAAGAACATCCAGATGGAAGGCTGCTCGATGAAAATCAACCTGGCTCTGGCCGGTCTGCCGAACTTCAAAGCCCTGCCGGGCTCGAACCTCCAGCCCCACCACAAGACGACGATCCACATCTGCCCCGATGTTGATTACATCGAGCGCGCCTGGGATGACGCCAAGTACGGCCGCCCTTCAGTGTACCCTCTGCTCGAACTTACCATCCCCACGACCTACGACGATTCTTTGGCGCCGCCGGGCAAACACCTGATGGGTATCTTTCTCCAGTACACCCCCTATCGGCTGCAGGCGGGCGACTGGCCCACGCTCAAAGAGCGCTATGCCGATCAGGTGATGAATGTGATCGAGGAGTACGCACCCGGGTTCAAGAATCTCGTTCTGGCGCGGCAGGTGCTGTCGCCCTACGAGCTCGAACAGACCTTTGGCCTGACGGGGGGAAATATTTTTCACGGGGAGATGAGTGTGAACCAGCTCTTTTCCCTGCGGCCGGTTCCCGGCTGGGCAAGGTACCGCACGCCGATTCGCGGCTTCTACCTCTGCGGGGCAGGCACCCATCCGGGGGGCGGCGTAATGGGTGCCCCAGGCTACAATGCCGCCCGCGAGATTCTCCGCGACTGGCGGAGAGGCCGACTGAGACGGTAAAGGTGGCTGCCGCCAGAGCGAATTTGGGTATGATAGTGGGACAGTCTCAAGGGCCAAGGGCATGGCGGCGCCGGAGCAACTCAGCGTAACGCTGGTGGCGATTGATGACGACCCGCAGAGCCTAGAGTTCATCACCGCCGCCCTGGCCCAAGAGGGCCTGGAAATCCTTACCGCCAGCGACCCCGAAAAAGGTTTAGAGCTCATCCTGCACAAGCGCCCACAGATCGCCCTTCTCGACTTGATGATGCCCAAGATGACCGGGATGGAGCTGCTAGAGCGGATTGTCGAGGTCGACCCGGGCGTCGACATCATCCTTCTGACTGCACACTACTCCACTGACTCGGCGGTGGAGGCGATCCAGAAAGGCGCCTGCGACTAGCTGTCCAGTATGAGCTTCCGCTTGCCGCCCCAGCAGACCTTCTATGTTTTCTATGAAGCGACCGCCGACCGGCTGCCCGCGTGGTTCACCATCTACTGCGGCTTCTCCGGACTTCCTTCCTACGAAGGCATCAACGTGGTCGTGGAACTTCCGCACACGGTCTACTTG
>JACQTG010000029.1 GCA_016210895.1 Acidobacteriota bacterium | reverse complement strand
GACATCAGGGGCGCGCTCGAGAAGGGCGTAGTCCACGGAAATCTGGGGGAGTTTCGGATAGAGCCGGGCCAGTGTGCGCCCATAGGCGCGTGTTCCAATGATCGGGCCCAGGTTCTGCATCGCCTGCGCTGTGGCCGGCAGGAAGCGCCGGAGGAGGCGCTCGAAGGTGGAGAGTTTCCAGAAAAACATTCCCGAGTTCCAGTAGTAGCGCCGGCTGCGCAGATAACGGCGTGCCGTAGCCAGGTCGGGCTTTTCCGTGAAGCGTCGCGCACGATAGACGGCTACGCCGCCCGTGCGTTTCCAGAACGCGCCGCGCTCGATGTAGCCATAGCCGGTGTTCGGCTCGGAGGGGGTGATGCCGAGTACGACCGCGCACTCACCACTTGCCGCGGTGGCCAGAGCCGCCCGCGCCAGGCGACGAAAGCGTGCCTCCGCGCGGATGACATGGTCGGCAGGAAAGACGCCGAGCAAGGCATCATGGGCCTCTTGCCTGCGGATGTGCGCGGCGGCCAGGGCAATGGCCGCGGCGGTGTTTCGTCCAACCGGCTCCAACAAGAGGTTGCGTGCCGGCAAGCTGCGAAGCTGTCGGCGAACGAGCCGGGCTTGTTCCCGGTCGGTGACCACTAGGATGCGGTTGCGGGGGAAGATTCTGCGCAGCCGCCAGAAGGTTTGCTCCAGCAGCGACTGCGAGCTCACCAGCCGCAGAAACTGCTTCGGATGTCGCTGGCGGCTCAGCGGCCAGAAGCGCGTGCCGCGACCCCCGGCGAGGATGACGGCGTAGGCGCGCAGCGGTTCAGCCATAAGCGACAAAATGAAACCACAGATGGACACAGATGAACACAGATTTGTACAGACCGGCTCACCGCAGAGGCACCGAGGACGCAGCGAAAGATGAGACCGCCGTGTTAGGAGGAGAAGAAGCGGGCAAGACGACGGAGGCCTTCCTCGATGCGTTCCATCGAGGTGGCGTAAGAGATGCGAATGTGCTCGTGGGTGCCGAAGGCCTCGCCGGGTACGACGACGATGCGGGCTTCGTCGAGCAGCTTGCGCGCGAGTTCCACCGTGTTCTTGAGGCCCGTGCGACGCAAGTAGCGGCTCACGTCGGGGTAGACATAGAAGGCACCGTGCGGCTCGCTACAGGAAATCGTAGGAATGGCGTTGAGCCCCGCCAGAATACGCGCGCGCCGCTGGCGGTATTCGGCCAGCATCTCGGCGACGGAATCCATCGGTCCGCGCAGCGCCTCGAGCGCGGCCTTTTGGGCAATGGAAGTGGGGTTCGAGGTGGAATGACTTTGCAGGCGCAGCATGGCTTCAATAATAGGTTCGGGTCCGAGCGCGTAGCCGAGGCGCCAGCCGGTCATGGCAAAGGTCTTGGAGAGGGAGCCGGCGATGATGACGTGCGGCTTGGCCTCGGCGAGGCTGGCCACGGAGAAGGGCTGGCCGTCGTAGACGAAGTGCGAGTAGCACTCATCGGCCAGCAAGAAAGCGCCACGCCGGCGGACCAGTTCGAGGATGCGGCTGAATTCGTCCGGCTCAATCACCGCGCCCGAGGGGTTGTTGGGCGAGTTGACAATCACGAGCCGCGTGCCCTCGACCCAGGCGCGCTCGATTTGCTCGGCGGTCAGACGGAAGCCCTGCGCCCCGTCGGTGGGCACTTCCACCACCCGGCCGCCGGCGTAGCGGATGATCTCGGGAAAGCTGACCCAGTAGGGCACCGGCAGGAGCACCGCGTCGCCCGGATTAACCAGCACACTGACGGCGTTAAACACAGCGTGCTTGCCGCCGACGGTGGCGATGCACTCCTGCGCCTGATAGTGCGTGCCGAGCTCGCGCGCATGCCAATGGCAGATGGCTTCGCGCAACGGCCGGATGCCGCCCGCGGGCGTGTACTTGGTGAAGTTTTCCGCCAGCGCACACACGGCCGCCTGTTTGATGTGCTCTGGCGTGGGGAAGTCGGGCTCGCCCGGGCCGAAGTCCACGAGGTCAACCCCCTGCGCGCGGAGCTTGTCCGCCTGCTGGACAACAGCGAGGGTGGCCGAGAGGGAAATGCGTTCGATGCGGTCGGCCAGTTTGATGTTGTTGACAGAACTTTGAGTCATCAAGCGGAGTTGCCCGCCCACTCGGGCGGGCAGGCGGTGCCTAGGCTAGCACAGCGCGGCGGAGAAACAAAGGAACCACATCGCTCTTGCCCAGGCTGGGGAAGCGATTCCAGGCGCGGGACCAAGAGGGTAGAGAGTTAAGGCTAGCCGACTTTGGCGCGGATCCGCTCCTCGACCACGGGCGGCACCAAGCCCTTCACCGAGCCGCCCAGCCGCGCGACTTCTTTCACCAGGTGTGAACTCAAGTAGCTGAAGGCCTCCGCCGGCAGCATGAAGACGGTCTCCAGCCCCGGCTCCAACTGCCGGTTCATCAGCGCCATCTGCAACTCGTACTCGTAGTCGCTGACGGCACGGATGCCGCGCAGAATCACCCGAGCGCCCTTGCGCCGGGCGTACTCGACCAGCAGCCCATCAAAGCTGTCCACGCTGACATTGGCCAGGTGGCTGATTGACTGCTCGAGCATCTCGGTGCGCTCGCGCAGCGTGAAGAGTTCGTCTTTTTCGGGATTGCGCAGGATGGCGACAATCAGATGGTCGAAGAGTTTCGAGGCGCGCTCGATCAAGTCGAGATGGCCGTTCGTGACCGGGTCAAACGATCCGGGATAGATGGCAATGATCTTGTCGGCCAACACCCACTCCGTTGGCGGCGATTCTAGCGCAATCGCCGGGAGACAAGCAAAACAACGAGGAAGGAGTGAACTGCCAGTCAGGCGGTCAAGAGGGCGATTTCACCTTGCCCCGTTATCATTCGAAGCCAGTACTGATACCAGGAGCTTCTGGAGGCTAAAATGCGACCTTTAAAGTCTGGAATTTAACCTTTTGATGGAGATATGGTTAGGTTAATACAACTCAGCTTGACAGACTGGGTTGTTAGGGATAGGATACAAACCGGACTGAAGAAGTCCTATATCGCAGATGCTGAGACTTTCAAAAAAGGCTGACTACGCCTTGATTGCTGTGCGTCACCTAGCGATGCACTACGGCGAGGGCACGGCCAGCGCAAGGGACATCGCACAGGCTTACGCGATTCCGCCGCCGTTGATGGCCAAGGTGCTGCAGCGCTTGGCGCGCGGGGGCTTGCTGGTGTCGCAGCAAGGAAGCACCGGCGGCTACGCGCTGGCCCGGCCACCGGCGTTCATTTCCGCGCTCCAGGTGATCAACGCCATTGACGGACCCCTGATGATCACCTCCTGCGTAACCTCGCACGGTGAATGTATGCAGACGCCGCGCTGTACGGTACGGGAGCCCCTGCGCAAGGTGAACGAAAGCATTGTCAACGCGCTCGGCTCGCTCTCGATGGCGGTGATGGCCTCGGGTCTCGAGCTGCGCGGCTGATTTTCGGATTCGGAGGAGCGAACGAGAATGGCACCGAAGCTTCCCATCTACATGGATAATCACGCCACCACGCCGGTTGACCCGCGCGTGCTGGAAGCCATGCTGCCTTACTTCACCACCCAATTTGGCAACGCCGCCAGCCGCAACCATGCCTTTGGCTGGGAGGCGGAGAAGGCGGTAGAGAATGCCCGCGCGCAGATTGCGGGCCTCATCAATGCCACCCCGAAGGAGATCATCTTCACCTCTGGCGCCACGGAAAGTGACAACCTGGCGCTGAAGGGCGTGGCCGAGATGTACCGGGAGAAGGGCGACCACATCGTCACCATGGCCATCGAGCACAAGGCCGTGCTCGACACCTGTAAACGCCTGGAGAAGTACGGCTACAAGGTCACCTACCTGCCGGTGAACGGTGAAGGCTTGATTGACCTTGAGGACCTGCGCCGCGCCATCACCCCGAAGACGATCCTGATTTCCATCATGTACGCCAACAACGAAATCGGCGTGCTCCAGCCGATCGAAGAAATCGGCAAGCTGGCCAAGGAGCACGGGGTGCTCTTCCACACCGACGCCACGCAGGCGGTGGGCAAGATTCCCTTTGACGTGCAGAAGTTCAACGTCGACCTGGCCTCGCTCTCGGCCCACAAGATGTACGGGCCCAAGGGCATCGGGGCGCTCTACGTCCGTCGGCGCAACCCGCGCGTGCAACTGGCGCCCATCATCGACGGGGGCGGGCACGAGCGCGGGATGCGCTCGGGGACGCTGGCCGTGCAGCAGATTGTCGGCTTTGGCAAGGCCTGCGAGGTGGCTCAGCAGGAAATGCCGACCGAGATGGAGCGGCTGCGTACACTGCGGGACCGCTTGAAGGACGGCCTCCAGGCGCGGCTCGACGAGGTCTACATCAACGGCTCACTGACGCGCCGGCTGCCGCACAACCTGAACATAAGTTTCGCCTATGTCGAGGGCGAATCGCTGCTGATGGGCATCAACGACGTAGCTGTTTCCTCGGGCTCGGCCTGCACCTCAGCCACGCTCGAGCCGAGCTACGTGCTCAAGGCTCTGGGTGTAGGCGAAGACCTGGCTCACACTTCGATTCGCTTCGGCCTGGGCCGGTTCAACACCGAGGAAGAAGTGGACTACGTGGTGGAGCGGGTAGTGGAGACGGTCAACCGCCTGCGCGAGCTCTCCCCGCTCTACGATATGGCCAAGGAAGGCGTTGATTTGAAGCAAATGCAATGGAAGACCGACTAAAGGAGGAGAAGCAAAGCGATGGCATACTCGGATAAGGTCATCGACCACTACAAGAACCCGCGCAACGTCGGCAACCTGCCCAAAGACGACCCCAACGTGGGCACCGGGCTGGTGGGCGCGCCGGAGTGCGGTGACGTGATGAAGCTGCAGATGCGTATCAACCCGGAGACCGACGTGATCGAGGACGCCAGGTTCAAGACCTTCGGCTGTGGGTCAGCCATTGCCAGCTCCTCGCTGGCCACCGAGTGGGTCAAGGGCAAGACGGTGGAGGAAGCCCTGAAGATCAAGAACACCGAGATCGTGAAGGAGCTCAACCTGCCCCCGGTCAAGATCCACTGTTCGGTGTTGGCCGAAGATGCCATCAAGGCGGCCATCTCCGACTATCGCAAGAAGCGCGGAGCGGCGCAGCCGGCGGCGACGTCGCAGGTGTAAGCGGCCGCGCGGCCGACCCGGCCCGCTTGCGGCAGCGGCGGTCGGCCGGGGGATGATGGACGATGATCCAGCTCACGGAACACGCCAAGGAGAAAGTGCGGGCGCTGCTGGCGCAGGAAAACGTCCCGCAGACGGGTGGCCTGCGCCTGATGGTTCAGGGCGGGGGCTGCTCCGGGTTGAGCTACGCGATTCGGCTCGACACGCAGCCGCGGCCGAACGACAAAGTGTTTACTTTTGACGGGGTCAAGGTGTTTGTTGACCCGAAGAGCTTCATCTACTTGGCCGGGACGGTGCTCGACTACAAGGTTGACCTGATGCACCAGGGGTTTGAGTTCAAAAATCCCAATGCCAGCAAGAGCTGCGGCTGCGGGGAATCCTTTTCCGCTTAGCTCAGGGTTTGCAGTGGGCGCGGTTGGCCGCGGGGGTGCCAACCGCATTTTTGTGTGAGGAGTGAATGGCTGAACCAACCACTCAGGCGACACCGGCGGCGCGGGGAGCCGTCTGTTGGGACTGTGGTGCCGCGGCGGCGGGCGAGCACTTCTGCCCGGCCTGCGGGAAGATTCAGCCGCAACCGCCCGCGCAGGACTACTTCGCCTTCCTCGGTCTTGGGCGGAAGCTCAATCTCGCTCGCAACACGCTCGAGCAGAAGTTTCACGAGTTGAGCTGGAAGCTGCATCCCGACCATTTCACTACCGCGACACCCTACGAACGCGATCTCAGCCTAGAGAAAGCGGCGGTGCTGAATGATGCCTACCGGACGCTGCGCGACCCGATCGCCCGGGTCGAATACCTGCTCGGGCTTGAGGGTGTCCGCCGGGAAGGCGAAATCCGCCAGCAGGCGCCGCCGGACTTGCTCGAGGATGTGTTCCAGCTGAACGAATACCTGGAGGAATTGCGCGCGGCCAAGCGGGCCGGGGGCGATGCGAAGCAACTCGACGAGTTGCGCCACCGCCTGGAAACCGCGCGGCTGCAGTTTGAGGCCAAGCTGGAAGCGGTCAACCAGGAACTTGAGCAGCGCTTCGCCGAGTGGGATGCTTTGGTCGAGGCGGCTGACGCTGCCGCACGTCGGCAAAAGATGGAAGAGATGAGCGAAATCCTGAACCGCCACTCCTACCTGCGCAACCTGGTGCGCAACGTCGAGGAGGAACTCGAAAGCTAGATGGGCAAGATTGTCGGAATTGATTTGGGGACGACCTACAGCCTGGTTGCCTATATGGACCCGGCCAGGCGCGTGCCGCGGTGCATTCCGGACGACGAGGGTCAGAGCCTGCTGCCCTCGGTGGTGTCGCTTGACCCGGACGGGGCGTTGGTTGTCGGCTGGCCGGCCAAGGAGCGCCTGTTGCGCCAGCCCGCGCGCACCGTCTATTCGGTCAAGCGGCTGATGGGCAAAGGCCTGGCCGATGTCGAAGAAGAGTTGAAGCTCTTTCCCTTCCGCATCGCATCGGGCAGCGAGTCGGTGATCAAGATTGCCCTGAACGACAAGGTGTTCACGCCGCCGGAAATCTCCGCCTTCATTCTGCGCGAGCTGAAGCGCCGCGCGGAGAAGTTTTTCGGCGAGGAGGTCACGCAAGCAGTCATCACCGTGCCCGCCTACTTCAACGACGCCCAGCGCCAAGCGACCAAGGACGCCGGACGCATCGCCGGGCTCGAAGTCCTTCGCCTGGTGAACGAGCCCACGGCCGCCTCACTCGCCTACGGGCTCGACAAGCACCGCCAAGGGTTGGTGGCGGTTTATGACCTGGGCGGGGGCACCTTCGACATCTCCATTCTAAAGCTCAAAGAGGGGTTGTTCGAAGTCCAGGCCACCAACGGCGATACGCACCTCGGCGGGGACGACATTGACAACCTTTTGGTCGAGAAGATGAAGGCAGAGATTCGCGCACGCTTCTCACTTGATCTGAGCGATCCCGAACAGGAGCAAAAACTGCGCAAGGCGCTCGTAGCCGCCAAGCATGAGCTCTCGACCGCGGAGCGCACCACGCTTCGTTTCCCGCTCGACGTGAAGCGCACCTTTGAGCGGGAACTCACCCGCGCGGAGTTCGAAGCCTGGATTGCGCCCATCGTCGAGCGCACCCTTGGACCGTGCAAGATGGCGCTGAAAGATGCGGACGTAAAGGCCGCCGAGATTGACGAAGTGGTGCTGGTTGGCGGGTCGACCCGCCTGCCGCTCGTGCGCCGGCGCGTCGAGGAGCTCTTCGGGCGCAAGCCGCACACGGAGTTGAATCCGGACGAGGTGGTGGCGCTGGGCGCGGCCGTGCAGGCCGACATTCTCCAGGGCGGCGTGCGGGATATGCTCCTGCTCGACGTCACCCCCCTCTCGCTCGGGATTGAAACCATTGGCGGCGCGGTGGCCAAGATCATCCCGCGCAACTCAACCATTCCGGCCAGTGCGAGCGAGCTGTTCACGACCTCGGTGGACAACCAGACCGGGGTGGAAATCCACGTCGTGCAGGGCGAGCGCGAACTGGTCAAAGACTGCCGCAGCTTGGCCCACTTCACTCTCAAGGTGCCGCCGCAGCCTGCCGGCCTGCCGCGCGTCGCGGTCAAGTTCCTGATCGACGCCAACGGCATCCTGAGCGTAACCGCGCGCGACGTCCGCACCGGCCAGGAGCACTCGGTCGAGGTCAAGCCCTCCTACGGGCTGACGGATGAAGAAGTCGAGCAGATGATTCTGCAATCCATTGAGCACGCCGAGGCCGACTTCCAGCAAGTGCAGTTGATTGCGGCGCGCACGGAAGCCGAGCAGATGCTGCGGGCCACCGGCAAAGCCCTAGCCGACGAGCAGGTCGCTCAGCTCAGTGCGGAGGAGCGAGCAGAGATTCAACGGGCGGTAGCGGCGCTAAAGGAATCCATGGGTGGGCAAGACCACAAATTGATTCGCAACCGCATCGAGCAGCTCAACCAGGCCACCCACCACCTGGCGGAAATCCTGATG